>JAFYOK010000007.1 GCA_017560175.1 Clostridia bacterium
CAACAAATCGCAAAAGGCATAGACAAACATCTCAAAAAGAAGTATAATATCAGTAATAATGTGCTTTCTGCGCGAAAGCACTCGGAAAGCGTCATTTTCCCAAAAGGCGCATTTCCCTCTGACCCGCGCTTTGTCCGGCAGTTCCGGACGCAAATTACAAAATGCAAAGGAAAGAATGACATGAACACTGACAAGAAAATGCTGGCGCTGACAGCCGCCAAGGCCCGTCTCCACGCTGTTCAGATGGTCTATGAAGCAGCCTCCGGCCATCCCGGCGGTTCTCTGAGCTGCCTGGACGTTCTGACTGCAATGTATTTCGACGAAATGAAGATCGATCCCGCCAACCCCAAGTGCCCCGATCGTGACCGTTTTGTTATGAGTAAGGGCCACTGCTCCCCTGCTCTCTATCCTATTCTGGCCCTGCGCGGCTTCTTCCCCGTTGAGGAGCTGAAGATGTTCCGCCGCATCGACGGCCATATGTCCGGCCATGTCGAAATGAACCATGTCCCCGGCGTTGATATGTCCACCGGCTCTCTGGGTCAGGGCATCTCCACCGCTGTCGGTATGGCTCTCGCAGGCAAGATCGGGGGTAAGGACTACCGTGTCTACTCCATCCTGGGCGACGGCGAAGTTGCCGAGGGTCAGGTATGGGAAGCCTTCATGGCCGCCAACAAGTATCACCTGGACAACCTCTGCGCGATCGTAGACGTTAACGGTCTGCAGATCGACGGCGCTACAAAGGACGTTATGCCCACCGAGCCCCTGGACGAAAAGTTCCGCTCCTTCGGCGCACACGTCATCACCATCGACGGTCACGACTTCGACGCTATCCTGGCTGCTTTCGCAGAAGCTAAGGCTACAAAGGGTCAGCCCACCGTCATCCTGGCAAAGACCGTCAAGGGCAAGGGCGTTTCCTTCATGGAAAACAACGCCGGCTGGCATGGCAAGGCACCCAACGACGAGCAGTTTGCACAGGCTAAGACAGAATTGGAAGCGGTCATCGCCGCACTGGAGGACTAAATCATGGCAGAGAAAATCGCAACCAGAAACGCTTACGGCATGGCTCTGGCCGAGCTGGCCAATCAGTATCCCGAAGTCGTTTGCTTTGACGCCGACCTGGCCGGCGCTACCATGAGCAAGTTCTTCCTGGACGCTCATCCCGATCGTTTCTTCGATATGGGCATCGCCGAGTCCAACATGCAGGGTGTTGCTGCCGGTATGGCTGCCTGCGGCTACAAGCCCTTCACCAACACATTCGCTATGTTTGCTGCCGGCCGCTCCTGGGAGCAGGTCCGCAACTCCATCTGCTATCCCGGCCTGAACGTTAAGGTCGTCGGCTCCCACGGCGGTATCTCCGTCGGTGAAGACGGCGCTACCCACCAGTGCATCGAGGACTTCGCCATCATGCGCGTTATCCCCGGCATGACCGTTCTGTGCCCCTGCGATGCACACGAGATGCGTGCTGCCGTTGAGGCTCTGATCAACTACGATGGCCCCGCTTACATGCGCCTCGGCCGTCTGGCTGTTGAGACAGTTACCGATGCCATCCCCGGCTACAAGTTCGAGCTGGGCAAGGGCGTTCAGCTCCGCGAGGGCAATGATGTTACCATCATCGCCAACGGTATGATGGTTCAGATGGCTCTGGAAGCTGCTAACATGCTGGCTGCCGAAGGCATCAACGCTCGCATCATCGATATGCACACCATCAAGCCTCTGGATACAGAGATCATCAAGAAGGCTGCTGAGGAGACCGGCGCCATCGTCGTCACCGAAGAGCACAACATCATCGGCGGTCTGGGTGCTGCCGTTGCCGAGTTCTGCAGCGAGAACTGCATGGTTCCCGTTGTCCGCCACGGTGTCGAGGACGTCTTCGGCCGCAGCGGTAAGGCTCCTCTGGCTCTGAAGGCATTCGGCCTGACCCCCGAGGTCATCGCTGAGAAGGCAAAGAAGGCCATTTCTCTCAAGAAGTAAATTTCAACTTAAAAGGGAGTGTCATTGCGACACTCCCTTTTTTCATGCAGATAAAAAGCCTGCTGTAAATCAAAACTTACAGCAGGCTTTGTTGATTTGATCTGTCCCATCGGGACACCATAACCGACACCTCGTGTCGATTTCATAGATCTCGCCGCTTGGCTGCGAGATCTTTATTTTCCCATCATGATATCAACGATGGTAGCGTTGGCATCCTTCATGCCGACGTTGGCAACGCGGCCCAGGTTCTTTGTCAGCTGACCGGGCTCGTTTGTACCGACGATACCGCCGGCTTCGATGGAAAAGCCTTCCAGCGCCATCAGAGCCGACAGAGTGGTATTGGAGCAGGACAGGCCGACCTTGTTGGCACAGCCTTCCTTAGCGCCGTCACAAATGACACCTGTGGCCGAGCCGAGGACCGACTTCATGCAGGCAACGACCTGCTCCAGGCTGCCGTCCAGCATATAAATGATGCCGCAGGCACCGGCCAGACCGGCCGAGATCGAGCAGGAGCACAGGCAGGACAGTGTGCCGACATCATGCTTGATGAACATATTCATGGCCTGTGCGAAGGCGATACCGCGGAGGATCTTCTCTTCGGGAACATTGAGTGCCTTACCGACAACGCCGATGGGCAGGAAGAGAGAAATGCCCTGGTTGCCCGAACCGGTAACGGTCATAACAGGCAGAGGATAGCCGCTCATACGGGCGTAGGAAGCGCAGGAGGTGACCTTCTGTACATCGAGGATAAGAGAGTTGCCGAACAGAGACTTGGCTGCCAGGCGCTCGTAGCACTGGCCCATGGCCAGCTTCTGGCCGGCCTCGCTGATGGCCATATTCATCTCCAGACCTTCCTTGAAGAAGTCGAGAGCTTCCTGATCGACAGTATCGGCAAAGGCCTTAAAGTCTTCCAGGTTGTAGTTGACGATATCATCGATGGCACTGCCGCCTGCGGTCTCAAAGTGAGCAAAGTCTGTGCCGTGCTCAACAGAAACAATATTGTCATGGCCACCCGATGTGATGACACGGACGCAGTCCTCATCGCTCTCCAGGATGGTTTCGATGTAGAGGCCGGTTCTTGTACCGTCCAGCTTGACCTCGATGAGAGGCAGGATCTTTCTGGCTTCCTCGGCACCTTCGGGAGTGATGTTGCCCAGAACATTCATACCGGCATCAAAGTTGCCCGCGGCGATACCGACAGCAACACACTCAGCGGCACCTCTGGCGCCCTCAAAACCGGGAATAGCAACGCCCATGGCATTCTTGAGCAGGCAGATATCCAGCTTGACCTTGGCGCTCTTGAGCTCGCCCTTGAGCTCAGCACGTGCCTTGGAGGCATTGAGTGCGATAGCAACAGGCTCTGTGCAGCCGGTAGCGGGAACGACAACGCTCTTGATCATTGTCATCAGCTTTGTATTACGATCCATAATTCAGTCTTCCTTTTTCTGTGGTCTTTATCGTGATTATTTTTTCTGTATAAACGCAGGGGGAAAATGCCCCAAACAAATGAATTATATCATTTTCCCTTCGACATTTCATCTGCAACTTTCACAAAAAGACGACCTTCTCCTACAAATCAACTGTACACCTCTCCCCTCACCTGTTTCTCCACAACAGAAAAGGCCGCCCCGAAGGACGGCCTTTATGGCATTTAGGTGTAGGTGTGAGATGACACAGATTTATCTGTACATCTTCTTCTTAGCTCTTGCAGCTTCACTCTTCTTGCGGCGCTTTACGCTGGGGCTTTCATAGTGTTCACGCTTACGGAGCTCGGAGAGCACACCCGACTTTGCGCAGGAACGCTTGAAGCGTCTCAGTGCGCTGTCCAGCGATTCATCAGCCTTAACACGAATCTCAGACATTCTATTTCCCTCCCTCCGTGAATCAAACCTAAAAACACACTTAATTAACAAGATACATTATATTCCGAAATGTGTCTTGTGTCAAGTCTTTTTTACGGCTTTACGACAATATTAATAATCTTATTTTTTACAACGATGACCTTGACGATGTTCATGCCTTCAACGGCAGCCTTGACCTTCTCTTCTTCCAGAGCAGCAGCCTTTGCAGTCTCGTCATCGCAGCCCAGAGGCAGAGAGACAACGCCGCGCAGCTTGCCATTGACCTGGACAGCCATGTTGACATTGGCTTCGACGGTCTTGGCTTCATCGTACTGAGGCCAGGGGTAACGAACCATAGTATCCTTAACGCCCAGGGTCTCTGCCAGTTCTTCTGCCAGGTGGGGAGCGAAAGGATCGAGCAGCGCCAGGAATGTGAGGAACTCGGCCTCGTTGACGCCGTTGTCTGCAAATGTGTTGAGCAGGCTCATCAGGGCAGCAATCGCGGTGTTGAACTTGAGGTTCTCGATATCCTGGCCGACCTTCTTGATGGTCTTGTGGATCTCGACCTCGTTCTTCTCGCTGTATGCGTTGCCGGGCTGGACATTGTCACGCATTGCACAGACACGCTCGAGGAAACGGCTGCAGCCCTTGATGGAATCCTGCTTCCAGGGTGCTGCCTTTTCGAAGTCGCCGATGAACATCTCGTAGAGACGCATGGTATCGGCGCCGTAGGTGTTGATGATATCGTCGGGGTTGACGACGTTGCCGCGGCTCTTACTCATCTTCTCGCCGTTGCCGCCGAGGATCATGCCGTGGCTGGTACGCATGGCGTAGGGTTCGGGATTGGGAACAACGCCGATGTCGTAGAGGAACTTATGCCAGAAGCGGCTGTACAGCAGGTGCAGTGTGGTATGCTCCATACCGCCGTTGTACCAGTCGACCATGCCCCAATACTCCAGAGCTTCCTTGGAAGCCAGAGCATTTTCGTTGTGGGGATCCATGTAACGCAGGAAGTACCAGCTGGAACCGGCCCACTGAGGCATGGTGTCGGTCTCGCGCTTAGCGGGAGCACCGCAGCAGGGGCAGGTGGTGTTGATCCACTCTGTGCACTTAGCCAGGGGGGATTCGCCGTTATCGGTGGGCTCGTAGCTGTCTACCTCGGGCAGGCGCAGAGGCAGCTGCTCCTCGGGAATGGGAACCCAGCCGCACTTCTCGCAGTAAACCAGAGGAATGGGCTCGCCCCAGTAACGCTGACGGGAGAAGACCCAGTCACGCAGCTTGAAGTTGACCTTGGGTTCACCCTTGCCGGTCTCCTTCAGCCACTCGACGATGGCTTCCTTTGCTTCTTCAACGGTCTTGCCGTCCAGGAAGCCGGAGTTGACCATAACGCCGGTCTCGCAATCGGTAAAGGCTTCCTCTTCTACGTTGCCGCCCTTAACGACCTCGATGATGGGGCAGCCAAACTTCTTGGCAAACTCCCAGTCGCGGGTATCGTGGCCGGGAACCGCCATGATAGCGCCGGTGCCGTAGCCCATGAGGACGTAGTCGGAAACGAAGATGGGAATCTCGGTGTTGGTAACGGGGTTGATGGCACGGACACCGTCCAGCTGAACGCCGGTCTTGTCCTTGGCCATTTCGGTACGCTCGAAGTCGGACTTGCGGGCAGCAGCCTCGCGGTACTCGACAACGGCGTTATAGTTGGCCAGCTTGTCCTTCCACTGCTCGATGAAGGGATGCTCGGGCGACATGACCATGTAGGTAGCGCCGAACAGAGTGTCGGGACGTGTGGTATAGATCTTCAGGGTATCACCCTCGGTTGTGGTGAACTCAACCTCAGCACCTGTGCTGCGGCCGATCCAGTTCTTCTGCTGTGTCTTGACGCGATCAACATAGTCGACCAGCTCCAGATCGTCGATCAGGCGCTGTGCGTACTTGGTGATGGCCAGCATCCACTGGCTCTTCTCCTTGCGGACGACCTCGCTGCCGCAGCGCTCGCAGACGCCGTTGACAACTTCTTCGTTGGCCAGAACGCACTTGCAGGATGTACACCAGTTAACGGGCATGGTGGTCTTGTAAGCCAGGCCCTTCTTGAAGAGCTGCTGGAAGATCCACTGTGTCCACTTGAAGTAGCCGGGATCGGTGGTGTTGACCTCACGGTCCCAGTCGAAGGACAGACCGATCATTCTCAGCTGGCTCTTGAAACGAGCAACGTTGTTCTGTGTGACGATCTCGGGGTGGATGTGATTCTTGATGGCGAAGTTTTCAGTGGGCAGACCGAAAGCATCCCAGCCCATGGGATACAGGACATTGTAGCCCTGCATACGACGCTTTCTGGCAACGATGTCCAGTGCGGTATAGGAACGGGGATGGCCGACGTGCAGACCTGCGCCCGAGGGATAGGGGAACTCGACCAGCGCATAGTACTTGGGCATCGAGTAGTCGGTCAGAGTCTTGAAGGACTTTTCATCGTCCCATCTCTGCTGCCACTTGGCTTCAATGCCTTGGAAATCGTATTTCACGATGATACACTTCCTTATTGAGAAATATTAAATAATAGCTTGTTTTGCGGAGCCTTTGCTCCGAAGGGATTTACTCGGCGATCAGAATGTCGGAAAGATCGACGGGCAGACCGTCGCCCCACTTACGCTCCAGATCGTAGGTCTCGCGGGACTCTTCCATAAAGACGTTGACGACGACCGATGTATAGTCCAGCAGGGTCCATGTGGAGGAAACGCCCTCGACATGGTGGGGGTAGATACCAAACTTTTCCTTCATCTGGAACTCGACCTCATCGGCCAGAGCGCGCAGATGTGTGGTGGATGTACCGGTCATGATGACCAGATAGTCAGCCAGAGTGGTCTGCTCTGTGACGTGCAGGGCACGCAGATCCTTGGCCTTACGGCTGTCGGCGATCTTGACGATCTCCTTCATCAGCTGCTCAGGTGTCAGATCGACCGCCTGTGTTCTGTTGTTCTCGTTCATGTTATTCTCCTGTTCGTATAAGGCACGCTCGATGCACTCCAATGCCAGCAGGCTGGCCGGATGGGGTGTGCCGCCTTGTTCTTCAATATGTCGGAGAGTGCTGCCGATGCTCATCTGCATGGCGCGATCCAGGTTTTCAAAAGCCAGTTTTCGAATGGCTTCAACACCCGGATATGCTCTCCCCTTCTCAATGGCGTCGGAAAGATAGACGATCTTGTCGAGAAGGCTCATGTCCCCGTTTCCGAGGGTGTGGGATGCCACGGCCTGCACAACAGCAGGACGCATCTCAAATCGGTCGGCCGCCAGTGCGGCTGCCGTTTCGGCATGGATGAGGTTACGGAACTCCTCTTTGCCGTATTTATTTATTATGCCATACTTTTTGCATAATTGCAATTGGTCATCGTCAGAAAGGTTGCGTGTCATGTCATGAACCAGCGTGGCTTCCATGACCATCTGCCCATCTGCGCCCCAACGTTCGGCCAATGCAAGTCCCATCTCGCAGCAGCCAAGGGTATGGTTCCAGCGCTTGTCGCTGTACATGGGACGAACCGCTGCTTCCAGCTCTTCCCTGCTCCAGGTCTTTCCTTCCATCCGGCTTACTCCAGGCCGTAAAGACCCTGCTTGCGGATATAGCGGCGGATCTCCGAGGGCACAAGACGCTCGTTGCCGTTGCGAAACTCGGTAGAGCTGCCTTCAACGACATCGTTATAGATGATGTCGATTTCGGCCCCCAGCTTGCGGCGCAGTTCTTCTGCCTTCTGCTCGATGGCTGCATGGTCATCATCTCCGCGGGCTACTGCCGCCAGACGGCAATGGGCAAGGATCTTTTCAGGGCAGTACCAGCGATCGAAGCTGTCGATCATATCGGTACCGATCATCAGCCACAGCGCAGCATCGGGATAGATCTCTTTGAGTGCAGCCACGGTATCCGCCGTATAGCTTGCACCCTCTCTGCGGATCTCGATGTCGCAGGCCTCCGCCATGGGTACCATGGAAGCGGCAATGCGTACCATGTCCAGGCGCTGTTCGGGACTGGCCGAACCTTCGGGCAGCTGCTTATGGGGCGGAATGTTGGTGGGGATCATCAGCAGCTTGCCCAGATCAAGGGCCGCCACCACCTGACGTGCGGCGGCGATATGGCCGATGTGGGGCGGATTGAAGGTGCCGCCGAAGATGCCGATGCGATTCTTACTCATAATTTTAAGCCTTGGGCAGGATGATGATGGCCTTTTCGGAGTTGGGACGGTAGATGACGAACTTGGAGCCGATGCACTGGACAGGCTCAGCACCTGTAGCCTCGCAGACGATCTCACTGGCCTCACGGGCGGTCAGCATAGCTGTCTCCAGAACCTTGATCTTGATGAGCTCGCGGTTCTCCAGAACGTCGTTCAGCTGGGCGATCATGTTTTCGTTGACGCCGTCCTTACCGATCTGGAAAATAGCGTCGATGTCGTTGGCCTTGCCGCGCAGGAAGGCTCTCTGCTTGCTTGTAATCATAGTTTGTATTCCTCAATTCTTTAATTTATCTATATGGTTAAATCTTGTTCTGCTTTTTCAGCTCTTCGCAGAAACGTGCCATGGCAGCCGCACGATGAGAGATCTCATTCTTGCGATCCTGGGGCATTTCGGCAAAGGTATATCCCTCTTCGGGAACATAGAAAACGGGGTCGTAGCCAAAGCCGCCTTCACCCTTGAGTTCTTCCAGAATGACGCCGGGGCATTCACCGCGGACAACGATGGAGCTGCCGTCGGGAAAAGCACAGGCCACGCAGGAGACAAATCGAGCGGTACGATCTTCCATACCCTTCATGTTCTCCAGCAGGAAATAGACACGGTCGAGGTCGGTGCCCTCGCAGTAGCGAGCCGAAAAGACACCGGGGGCACCATTCAGTCCGTCGACGGCCAGACCGGAGTCATCGGCAATACAGGGACGACCGCTGGCTTCCATAGCTGCCTTGGCCTTGATGAGCGCATTTTCTTCAAAGGTCATGCCGCTTTCTTCGGGGTCAGTATGGAAACCGGCCTCTGCCATGGAAATGACCGAGCAGCCCTCACGAGCCAGAATATCGCCCATTTCCTTCAGCTTCTTTTTATTGTTGCTTGCCAGTACGAACTCCATGTCCTTACTCCTTGATGTTGCCGATGGCTGCCTTCTGCAGTTCGACCAGCTGATCGATGGAAGTCTTGGCCAGCGCATACATCTCATCCAGCTCGGCCTTGGAGAAGGGACGTTCCTCACCTGTGCCCTGCAGCTCGATGATGTTGCCCTGATCGTCCATGATGAAGTTGAAGTCGACCTCTCCGCCGCTGTCTTCGACATAGCAGAGGTCGGTCATGGGCTGATCGTTAACGACGCCCACCGAAACGGCTGCGACATGAGAACGCAGGGGCAGCTGCTTGTAAACACCTTCCTGCTGCAGCTTGCGCATAGCCAGAACCAGAGCACAGAAACCGCCGGTGATGGAAGCGCAGCGTGTACCGCCATCGGCCTGGATGACATCACAGTCGATGGTGATGCAGCGTTCACCCATCTGGTCCAGCTTGGCGACCGAACGGAGCGCACGGCCGATCAGACGCTGGATCTCGGCGCTGCGGCCGTTGAGCTTGAGCTTCTGGATATCTCTGGGGGTACGGGTCTGGGTGGCACGGGGCAGCATGGAGTATTCTGCGGTGATCCAGCCCTTGCCGGTGTCCTTCAGGAAAGGAGGCACACGGTCTTCAATGGTTGCATTGCAGATGACCTTGGTGTTGCCCCACTCGATGAGGACAGAGCCTTCGGGGTACTTGATATAATCGGTGGTGATCTTTACGGGACGAAGCTGATCGTTTTGTCTGCCGTCGTATCTCATGCGTTTATCTCCCCTCTTTTATTCAAAAAATGCCTTAACAAAGGTATCTGCTTCAAACTCCAGCAGGTCGTCGGCCTTTTCGCCAACGCCGATGAACTTGACGGGAACACCCAGTCGGCTGGAGATGTTGATGACGATGCCGCCCTTGGCAGTACCATCCAGCTTGGTCAGAATAATGCCGGAAAGCTCGCAGGCCTCATTGAAACTCTCGGCCTGGTTGACACCGTTCTGACCGGTGGTTGCGTCGATGACCAGCAGAGTCTCGCGGGATGCGCCGGGCAGCTCACGATCGATAACACGGTTCATCTTGGCCAGCTCGTTCATCAGATTCTTCTTGTTGTGCAGACGGCCTGCAGTATCGCAGATGACAACGTCGCAGCCTCTGGCCTTGGCAGCCGAGATGGCATCGAAGATGACAGCCGAAGGATCGGCACCCTCTGCATGACGGACAATGTCAGCACCGCAGCGATCAGCCCAGATGGTCAGCTGGTCGGCAGCGGCTGCACGGAATGTATCGGCAGCGGCGAAGAGGACACGCTTGCCCTCGCCGGTCAGCTTCTGACCCAGCTTACCGATGCTGGTGGTCTTGCCGACGCCGTTAACGCCGACGACCAGAATAACAGAAGGCTTGGTCTCCAGGCAGAGTCCCTCGTTCTTCTTCATCTTTTCGGCCAGAATGTCGCACAGTTCTGCCTTGATGGCGGCCTGGTCTTCGCCGATGTCCTTGATCTTGGCACGCTTACGCAGTTCGTCAACGGTCTGCATGGCCAGTTCGGCACCCAGGTCGGCCAGGATCAGGCTGTCTTCCAGTTCGGAAAGCATCTCCTCGTCGACCTTGCGGAAGGTGGCCAGAACCGCATTGACATTGCTGGCAGCCGCTTCTTTGGTCTTGCGCAGACCTTCTTTGATTTTGTCAAAAAAGCCCATGATGGTTTATTCCTTTCAATCAACGGATTTGTATATTCAGCTTATGCTCGACCTCACTGAGATCCAGCTTGAGCAGTTTGGTTACGCCATGCTCCTGCATGGTGGCGCCATAGAGGATGTCGCATCCCTCCATGGTGCCGCGGCGATGGGTGATAACGATAAACTGGGTATCCTTACACAGCTTTCGCATGTATTCGGTAAAGCGAACGACATTGACATCGTCTAGCGCCGCATCGATCTCATCAAGAACGCAGAATGGGGTCGGGCTGACCTTGATGATGGCAAAGTACAGAGCGATGGCCACAAAGGCCTTTTCGCCGCCCGACAGCAGTGAGATGGCACGGCTGCCTTTCCCGGGCAGTTCCACCTCGATCTCAATGCCGCATTCCAGCAGATCCTTCTCATTTTCCAGTTTGAGATAGGCATGACCGCCGCCGAAGATCTCTTCAAATGTCCGGGCAAACGATTCACTGATCTGCCGGAACTTTTCCGCAAAGCTGTCTTCCATGGTATGGGTCAGACGGCCGATGACATCCAGCAGATCACGTTTGGCCTGCTCCAGATCATCTCTTTGGGTACACATGAAGGTATAACGGTCAAAGACCTCTTCATATTCGGCAATGGCATCAAGATTGACGCTGCCCAGCCCCTTGATGGCGGCACGCAGTTCTGCGATGCGCTTCTCTGCCCGTCTGGGATCGATGGCTTTCTTATAGGTCTCTCTGGCCGTGCCGGGGGTCAGCTCGTAGCTGTCCCACAGCTGATCGATGACCTTTTTCTCTTCGCGCTGCAGTTCATTTCGTCTGTGTTCCAACGATGCACGGAGGCGCTCCTGATTCAGGATATCGTTGTTGCGGCTTTGAATATCTTTCTCGGCTTTGGTCTTTTTGCCTTCCAGCTGCAGACGGTCTTCGGTCAGCTTTGCAATGACCTGTTCGGCATTGGCCCGCTGTACAGCTGCCTGAGAAACAGCACCCGAATGATCGTCGATCCGGCAGCGAAGTTCTTCGATCTCGGCCATCGTACGGTCGATGGCCGCCTGCTTATCGCGGCTTTCATCTCCGGCCGCTTCCAAAAGACCCTCCAGCATGGATGCCGCCTGTTCGAGGCTTCGCATCTCGACCTGCAGGCTGCCGATCTCCATCCGCAGATCGCTGCGGCGGCGTTCCAGTTCCGTCGCCTTATGGCGGTCACTTTCGGCACCCGTGGTCATCTGATTCAGTTCGATGCGCAGGCCTTCCCGCTTGGCGGTCAGCAGCGCCGCTTCGGCTTCCAGTCGGCGTACACGCTCTGCCAGTTCTTCCCGACGGCTGCCCAATCCGGCCTTTTCTCCTTCCAGGCGGTCGATTTCGCCTTTAACGGCTTCGAACATCGCCTCCAGGCGGCTGACTTCTGCCCGACAGGCCGCAGCCCCATCTTCGGCAGCTTTCAGTTCTTCTCTTGCTGCACCCATCTGATAGGTCAGCGCTCTCAATTCCCGCTGTACCTTATCCAGATCGATACGCGCCAGTTCTTCCTTCTCTTCCAGTTCCCGGAGCTGCTGCTCCAGTCGAGCTATCTCATTGGCGCGGGAGAGAACACCTGTGTTCTTGCCTGTACTGCCGCCTGTCATAGCACCTCCGGCCTGAATGAGCTGTCCGTCCAACGTGACGATACGGAAGGCATATTTGTATTTCTTGCCCATGGCAATGGCACTGTCGATATGATCGACCACTGCCGTCGTGCCCAGCAGGCTGGACAGGATATCCCGATACTGCATCTCGCAGGAGACCAGATCGCTGCCATAACCCAAAAATCCTTTTTCCTCTTCCAGCGCCTTTCGGCTGCTCCATCGAGGTTTGATGGCCGTAATGGGCAGGAAAGTAGCACGTCCCAGCTTGCCTGCCTTGAGGTATCCGATGGCTGCCTTGGCAGCTGCCTCATCATCGGTGATGATATTCTGCATGGCCGAACCCAACGCTGTTTCGATGGCAACAGCATATTGGTCGGAAGTGTGGATCAGGGCAGACAACGGGCCGTGGATGCCGTTCAGGCTTTTGTCTGCCTGCAGGATCTTCTTGACAGCAAAAGAGAATCCCTCATACTCCCGTTCCATGTTCTGCAGCATCTGCAGGCGATCCTGCAAAGCATTGCGCTCACGAAGGATCTGATCAAACGCAGCCTGTGCTTTCTCGACTTTGCCGCGACGGACACCTTCCATCATTTCAAAGCCGCGCAGACCGTTGGCCCTCTCCTGCCGCATTTCTTCGGCTTGCGCCTTAGCCTGCTCGCCTTCCATCAGAGCATCTCTCCGGCGAACCAGACGATCCCGGGCATCCTTGAGCTGCCAATAGAGATTCTCGCCACGGCTCTCCAGTTCCTGCGCTGCGGCATTGGCCGACATGATCTCGGCCAGTTTGCCATGCTCCTGCTCGGTGGTTTCCGAAAGTCGGGCACGCAAACCGCCGATCCGCATCTCTCTGTCCCGGTTCTGTCCGGCTGCAATGCCGATCTCTTCCAGCAGGTCTTCCAGTGCCTTTTCCTTTTCTGCCAGCTTTACAGCCGCCTCTTCCATTTCCTGCTTCTGCGCATCCAGGCGATTCTGCAGATCTTCCCTGTGGGCAGTTCTGGCTTCAGCTTCGGCACGGTGCCGCATCAGATTTTCTTCGGCATTGTGCAGGTTGGCACGGGCTACTGCTCTTTCGGCTTCGGCTGATGCGGCATCACTGCGGATGGCCTCCAGATCGGCGCGCGCACCTTCCAGTGCAACATCCTTTTCACGAATCTGCCCGGCAATCTGATCGCGCTTTTCGTAAAGCGCTTCCAGATCGCTCTTCCTGGCCAACAGCATACGCTCGGCATTGTCATGGTCGATCGATGCTGTACGGATCAGCCCTTCCAGACTGTCCAGACGCTCAACTGCCGCACCGACCTCCACTTCACGCAGCTGATCGCGATAGAGGAGGAACTGCCGTGCCTTTTCAGCCTGCTTCTGCAGCGGCTCTACGCGGCCTTCCAGTTCGGTGATGATATCGCGGACACGAACGAGATTTTCCTCAGCACGGTCGAGCTTGCGTGTACTCTCCTCGCGGCGCAGGCGAACCTTGCTGATACCTGCCGCTTCTTCAAAGATCTCTCGGCGCTCTGCACTCTTGACCGACAGGATCTCATCAATACGTCCCTGTCCGATCATGGAATAGCCATCGACACCAAGACCGGTATCCATAAAGAGCTCACGGACATCTTTCAGGCGTACCGCCTTGCGGTTGATGTAAAACTCACTTTCGCCCGAACGGTAGTAACGTCGGGTCACCGTCACCTCGCTGTACTCCAGCGGAATGGCGCCATCGCCATTATCGATCGTGATATCGACCTGACAGAAGCCCATGGGGCTGCGTCGGCGTGTACCGCCGAAAATGACATCTTCCATCTTGCCGCCGCGCAGGGTGCGGGCCGACTGCTCGCCCAATACCCAGCGGATGGCATCGGCAATGTTGGACTTACCGCTGCCGTTGGGACCGACCACCGCCGTCAGACCTTCGCTGAAGGTCAGCAATGTCTGATCGGGAAAGGACTTGAAACCCCGGATCTCGATGGATTTCAGATACATTGCCGCACCTCCGTTCCTCTATCAAACACACCTTATAAATGTGTTTACATAAAAATTCAGTTTATTATACCAATTTCAGCGGATTTTTTCAAGAGCATAAGACCATTCGTGCTCTGCTTTTCCACCTGTTTTCCTCATCAGAAACAACATTGAATAATTTTTTAACAAATTATTTGCTTTTACATTGCTTAGTTGACATGTTTGTGTTATAAATAAGGTGGTATGTCATCAAATGACGATATCCAATAAAAATTGAATAAGGAGTATTTCTTATGGAAAAAGGCAAAGAAATGCAAAAGTCGGTCAGCGCCGTTCAGGGTCTGGCCATCGTTGTCGGTATGATCATCGGCTCGGGTATCTTCCTCAAGCCCAGCATCGTACTGAGTGCTGCCGGCAGCCCCGTTATGGCACTGGCTGCCTGGGTCCTCGGCGGTATCATCACCCTCTGCTCGGCTCTGTCCATTGCTGAGATCGCATCCAACATTCCCCGTGCCGGCGGCCTG
>JAFYOK010000089.1 GCA_017560175.1 Clostridia bacterium
CTTGTTGCGGTAGCCTTCACGGGTGGAAGGATGGGCAGGGGCGATGGAGATGTCAAAACCGCCGATGCGGCGCAGAGCATCTTCGACACGCTGACCCTTGAGGCGCAGCTCTTCTTCAGAGGTCAGGTGCAGGAAGGTACAGCCGCCGCACTTGTCATAGACAGGGCAGGTGGGTGCCATACGGGCAGGCGAAGGGGTGATGATCTGCTCGATCTTGCCGTAGGCCAGATTCTTCTGAACCTTGACGATCTTGATCTTGAGAGTATCACCGGCCGCTGCACCGGGGACAAAAACGGCCATACCGTCGATGCGGGCAACACCCATGCCTTCGGCAGTATAATTTTCTATTTTACATTCGTAGATCTTGTTTTTTTCCATGATCGTTCTCTTTCAGTCGTAGATTTATTCTTCAATGGCTTCGCCACGGATGAGGACACGGTTTTCATCGCCGCAGCGCTGCTGGAACCACTTGGCACGGCTTTCGCCCTGGTCGAGCTGGCCGCCGTTGAGCAGGACATAGACCTGCGGATAGATCAGGCTCCACAGTTCATGGCAGATGGGTGGGCAGAGATCCTCGACGATAAAGACATCGCCTTCTTTCACACAACCGCTGCGGCAGCGGCTTTCCAGAATGGTCAGCTTGACTTTGGGCATATCTGATACCTCCGTGTGTCCATAATATACTATTTTAATACTACCACAGAAACCGAGCGATTTCAACGATGGCAAATGTTGTAGGTTGCTGTTACCGTTTTGTTACCTTATACTCGAAGTACAGAAAGGAACAGAAAACTATGAAAAAGATCATTCTCTTGCCGGCATTTCTTCTTCTGCTGGCCTTTATGCTGCTTTATACGTCGGCTTCGGCAGCAGCTGCCTGTACGATCGAGCTGGATGGCCATGCTATGGACGGTCAATACCGGGCGGTCATCCGCGAGGGCACGGCTTATCTGCCCATCCGTGCCGCTGCCGACCGTTATGGCGGCAGATTGACCTGGGACAATGGAACACGAACCGCGCGCTGGACCACTGAAGGGTTGACCCTTGTTGCCCGGGATGGCACCTGTTACATAGAGGCCAACGGACGGGCACTCTATGCGGCACAGGGCATCTTTGTTGCCGATGGTCGATTGATGATCCCCAGCCGCCTGCTGGCCCGTGCCATGGGCGGTGAGGCTGCGTGGGAGGGCAAGACACGCAAAGTGACCATCCGCGCCGGAGCGGCCTCCATACAGGACGGAGGAAGTCATTATGATGCCGATGCTCTTTGGTGGCTGTCCCGTATCATTTCGGCCGAAAGCCGCGGAGAACCCATGTCGGGACAGATCGCCGTCGGCAATGTTGTCCTCAATCGCGTGGCCGATCCCGATTTTCCCAACACCATCTACGGTGTTATCTTTGACCGCAAGCATGGCGTACAGTTTGAGCCCGTCCTCAACGGAACTATCTATGCCGAACCGACGGCTGAGGCTGTGCTGGCCGCAAAGCTGTGCCTGGAAGGGGTGGATATCTCCCGAGGCAGCATGTATTTCTACGATCCTGTCAAGGCGCAGAGTAGCTGGATCGGCGAAAACTGTACCTATGTCATGACCATTGGTGTTCATCGGTTTTATATTTAAGAAGAAAGGCAAAAAAATCCCTCCGACTTATGTCGGAGGGATACTTTGTTATGGGGATTATTTTGCCTTGAGGGAATGTTTGCGGACATAAATTGCACCGACACCGCAGGCGATGGCATAAGCGCCAAAGGCCAGGATGAAGGGATACATGGGGTTGGCCGCATAGATCAGACCGGCAAAGAGAGCGCCGAAGATGGAGCCCAGCGAGTTCATCGACTGATAGAAGCCCATGACGGTATTGCTGTTCTCCTTGGAAGCCTGTCCGGCAACGATCGACTGCAGCAGAGGGCTGCGGATGGCATTGATGCCGTTGTAAATGATGTAGATGGCCATGAAGGGGATCTGGCTCTTGACGCAGATGGCAGCGCCGACCAGTGTAGTCGAGATGACCATGACGGGCAGGAAGGTCTTGTTGATATCGGTCTTCTTCTGCAGATACATGCAGACAGTGGAGTTGAGGGCCATGGTCAGACCGGCAATGATGATCTTGATGGTGCCGTTATACTGAGAGCCGAGGTTGAACTGATCCTTGATGAAGTAGTTGAAGCTCTGCTCGTAGGAGTTGTAACCGATGCCCGAAACGGCGATGATGATAAAGACCAGCGCCAGCATGGGGGTCATGAACTTCTTGGCAGCGGCAAAAGCGCTGAAGGGGTTGGCAGCCTTGAGGGTGAGAGGAACGGTGGGCTTGGCCTTGAAGGGGGTGTCGTCGACACAGACGGTGTAGAAGAGAACGCCGCAGACCAGAATCAGAATGACCTGAGCAATGAAAGCGGCTTCGACCGAGATCAGACCCAGCATACCACCGATGAAGTAACCGCAGGCACTGGCAACGGTCTGGATGGTCAGCATGGTGGTCAGATTGGCGCCGCGGGAATTGGAGTCGCTGACGTTGATGACATAGTTGGAAAATGCGGTGAAGCAGCCGCCGGTGAATACGCCGGCAAAGATGCGGCCGGCAAAGACCATCATCTCGTTCTGGGCAGCGCCGAAGATGACCTGACCGATGGCGTAGCCAATGGTA
>JAFYOK010000090.1 GCA_017560175.1 Clostridia bacterium
ATCATCGCTCCCTGGCGTGAGTGGGATATCAAGTCCCGTGAGGAAGAGATCGACTACGCCGAAGCACATAACATCCCCCTCAAGATCAACCGTGAGACCAACTACTCCAAGGATAAGAACCTGTGGCATCTGAGCCATGAAGGCCTCGACCTGGAGAACACAGGCAACGAGCCTCTCTATAACAAGGAAGGCTTCCTGGAAATGGGCGTTTCTCCTGAGCAGGCTCCCGATGTTCCCACATACGTCGAGATCGAGTTTGAAAAGGGCGTTCCTACCGCAGTTGACGGCCAGAAGATGAAGGCCATCGATGTTATCTACAAGCTCAACGAGCTGGGCGGTGCCAACGGCATCGGTCTGCTGGATATCGTTGAAAACCGCCTGGTCGGCATGAAGAGCCGCGGCGTTTACGAGACTCCCGGCGGCGAGATCCTCTATCATGCACACAAGGTCCTCGAGACCATCTGCCTCGATAAGGAAACCGCACACTATAAGGCACAGGTCGCTATGAAGCTGGCCGACATCCTCTACAATGGCCAGTGGTTCACACCGCTCCGCGAAGCCATTTCTGCTTTCGTCGACAAGACACAGGAGACCGTCACAGGTAAGGTCAAGCTGAAGCTCTACAAGGGCAACATCATCAACGCCGGTGTCTGGAGCCCCTACACTCTGTACAGCGAGGATCTGGCATCCTTCGGTGAGTCGGATTACGACCAGACCGATTCTGCCGGCTTCATCAATCTGTGGGGTCTGCCCATCGCCGTTAAGGCCACACTGGAAAAGCAGTGGAATAAGTAAAAACCAGACTTTTCGGGAGGCGGTACTGTTGCCGCCTCCCATTTTGTGTTATCATAGAGAAAAATCCGGTAAGGAGCTGTTTAAGTATGAAACTTTGGTCGGGTCGTTTTGACAAGAATACCGATAAACTGGTCGATGAGCTCAACGCATCGATCACCTTTGACAAGCGCTTTTTCAAGGAAGATATCACCGGCAGCATCGCCCATGCCACCATGCTGGGCAAGCAGGGCATTATCGCCCAGGCCGAAGCCGATAAGATCATCGAGGCTCTGAAGGGCATCCTGGTTGATATGGAAGCAGGGAAGATCCCCTTCGAGATCGCCGACGAAGACATCCACATGTGTGTCGAGGCCGAACTGACCCGCCGCATCGGCGACACCGGCAAGCGTCTGCATACGGCTCGCAGCCGTAATGACCAGGTCGCCGTCGACTTCCGTATGTATATGAAGAAGGAAGTCGTGGAAATCCGCGCCATGATCCTCAGCCTTATTGAAGTTCTGGTTAATATGGCCGAAAAGCACACCGACACCATCATGCCTGCCTACACCCATCTGCAGCGCGCCCAGCCCTCTACCTTTGCCCATTACATGATGGCCTATGCCAATATGCTCAAGCGTGACGTTCTGCGCCTGGAAGATGCCTACGACCGCATGGATGAGAATCCTCTGGGCTGCGGCGCTCTCTGCGGCACAACCCATCCCATTGATCGCGCCTATACCGCCGAACTGCTGGGATTTGCACGTGTCTGCGAAAACAGCCTGGACGGCGTTTCCGACCGTGACTATGTCATCGAAGTTCTGTCGGCACTGGCCACACTGATGATGCATCTGTCC
>JAFYOK010000091.1 GCA_017560175.1 Clostridia bacterium
AAGGGAGGCTCCCATCATGCTGCACGCCGGAAACGGACACCTCGCCATGGGCGATGCCCGGATGGACTATATCGTTTTTGGACGGGGAGAGAAGCACCTGATCATGCTGCCCGGCCTGGGGGACGGCCTGCTGACGGTACGGGGCAAGGCGCTGCCCTTTGCGCTGCTCTACCGCATGTATGCCAAGCACTTCCGCGTGTGGATGTTCAGCCGTAAGCTGCCTCTGCCCCGGGGACACACCACACGGGATATGGCCCATGATCTGAAAGCCGCCATGGACCTGCTCGGCATCCCCAAAGCCCACATCTACGGCGTATCCATGGGCGGAATGATCGCCCAGTATATGGCCATCGACCATCCCGAAAGGGTGGATAAACTGGTACTGGCCGTCACCACACCCAAGGCCGACCCCATGCTGAAAGGCAACCTTGCTGCATGGATGGATATGGCGCGCCGCGGAGACTATGCCGCCCTTATGACCGACAACATGGAGAAGATGTATACCGAAGGCTACCTTCGACGTAACCGTTGGGCATTGCCGCTGACCACCCGTGTGGGGAAGCCCGGGTCCTTCGATTCGTTTCTGATTCAGGCGGAGGCCTGCATGACCCACGACGCACAGGGGCGCATGGGAGAAATCACCGCACCCACTCTGGTGCTGGGCGGCGCACAGGATCATACCCTCGACCCCCGGGGCAGCCGTCAGCTGGCACAGGCCATCCGGGGCAGCCATCTGCATCTGTGGTCCGACTACGGCCATGCCGCCTATGACGAGGCCAAAGACTTTGATGCACGCATCCTCGACTTTTTAAAATAACCCAAAGGAGAAGATAGAGATGAAATGGTTTATCGCGTCCGACCTCCACGGTTCGGCACATTTCTGCGACCGTATGGTGGAGGCCTATAAGAGAGAGCAGGCCGACCGATTGGTGCTGCTGGGCGACATCCTCTACCACGGCCCCCGCAACGACCTGCCCGAAGGCTATGCCCCCAAGGCGGTCATCGCCGCCCTCAATCCCCTCAGGGATGAGATCCTCTGCGTCCGCGGCAACTGCGATACCGAGGTTGACCAGATGGTGCTGGAGTTTCCTGTATTGGCTGATTATGCCGTCATTGCCGACGGTGATCTGACGGTCTATCTGACCCACGGTCACAAATACGGCGAACAGAATCCCCTGCCCATGCCCCGTGGCAGCATCCTGCTGTGCGGCCATACCCACATCCCGGCCTGTAATGCCCACGAGGGCTTTATCTACATGAACCCCGGCTCGGTGTCTATCCCCAAAAACGGCAGCTGCCATGGCTACATGACCCTCGAAAACGGTGTCTTCACATGGAAGGATTTAGAGGGAAATGTGATTTCGAGTTATACGGCGGAATAACAAACCGGCACATTTCTATAAACCGGCACTGCGCCATAAGGCTTCCCCCATGGGGAAGCTGTCACCGAACGGTGACTGATGACGGCCCTCCGCAGAGGGTTGTGCGTAGGCCAACCGCCACTTGTGGCGGCTCTTAGGCCGAAGAAGGGCGGCCGTTAGGCCGTATCTGTCATCCCGAGCGTCAGTCGAGGGATCTCACACCAAGCGAAAGGTTACGGTGCAGTTGGCAAAACTGTGTGTAAGATTCTTCGACTTCACGTTGTTTCGCTCAGAATGACAATATAGCTGCGTGCAGATGGGAAAAGTCCCTCATCCGTCGCTCTGGCGAGCGCCACCTTCCC
>JAFYOK010000008.1 GCA_017560175.1 Clostridia bacterium
ACTGATGATGTTCCTGTATACAATTATAAGCCATCCCGATGCGGTTGGGAATAGGGGCTTTTTTAAGATTTTCTGAATTTATTATATATAAGGAGTGCTGCACGATGAAGTTTGACGAAAACAAGAAGCAGGCGCTGAAGGAGACACTCAAGGATCTGCTTATGATCTCTTCGCCCTCGGGTAAGGAGCGCTACATGACCGCCCATATCAAGCCGTTGGTCGAGCCCTATGCCGAGGAAGTATTCTATGACAATTACGGCAACCTCATCGTCAAGGTGGGCGGCAAGGGCGAGAAGCTCATGCTGTGCGCCCATGCGGACGAGCTGGGCTATTGGGTCAAGACCATCACAGAGGATGGCTTCCTCAATGTTACCAAGGTCAGTATTCCCGATAAGTGTGTCGAAGCCCGTCAGGTCATGGTCAACGGCACCATCCCCGGCATTGTCGGCACCAAGGCGGCGCACCTGCAGACCCCCGAAGAACGCCTCAAGCTGGTCAATCCTCGAGAAATCTTTATTGATATCGGTGTATCCTCCAAGGCCGAGGCTGAGGCCCTGGGCGTCCGTACCGGAAGCTATGCTTCTCCTGTTTATAACTATATGGAGATGGCCAACCCCGATCTGATTTGCTGCCGCGCTCTCGATGACCGTGCCGGATGCGCCGTCCTCATTGAACTGTTGAAGAATATCGATAAGAATGCATTGCAGTATGAACTTTATATTGTCTTTACCCTTCAGGAAGAGGTCGGCCTGCGCGGTGCGACAGCTGCTGTCAATTATCTCTGCCCCGATAAGATGATCGCCGTTGATACCGTCCCCTGTGCCGATACACCGGGCATGAACTGGAAGCGTGATCTGCCCGTTCAGCTGGGCCATGGTCTGGTCTGCTCCCTGTCGGAGGGTATGGGCCCCATGAACTTCATCCATCCTGAAATGGAGGAGAAGATCTTCGGTCTCAGCGCCAAGTATGAGATCCCTGTCCAGCCCCTGTCCCTTTGCGGCTTCAGTGCTTCCACAGATGCACTGGCGGGCTCTATCCAGGGTCGCGGCGTCACAGCTGCCACGCTGACCATTCCCCGCAGATATTCCCATTCTCCCGTTGAACTGATGCACATCAACGACGCTCTTGCCATGTTGGAGATGCTGACGAGGTTTGTCGCGGAGTAACGCAGCTTCTGCTGCGCGCCGGCAATCCGGCGAATGATTTTGTCGAATTGATTTCGACAAAATCTATAAAATTGAAAGGGGACCCCGCAAAGTGAGCTTTGTGGGGAGCGCTCTGGCTATGTTGGAGATGCTGACGAGGTTTGTTACAGAAAAATAAATCGGCGTACTGCACAAGAGAAACTGAATAAGATTAGGAACTCCTCCGAAGAGTTTGGCGAACTGTCAAATCTGCGGGGGAGTTTTTTATGCAGAAACACAAGGAAAATCAGTTTTAAAGCAAATGCTTTCAAAATGATGACGCTTTAACCTGATTTGCTTTTTGTCAGTCTTGGGTATAGAATAGCTTTTAGCTAAACAAATTAAGGGAGAGTGGGTATTGTGAGTAAACTTAAATCACTGTTTAAGCTGCCGGTGTGTGAAGATCCGTCCGTAATGGAGCAGCAGAAGCGTCTCTATCCGGCCGTATTCATCGAGCAGACCTCGGCCATGCTGCTGGGTCTGGTCAATGTCGCTGTTACAGGTACCATTTCCAGTGCTGCGCTGGCCGGTGTCGGCCAGGTCAACACCTTTAATAATGTCATCACCTATTTCTTCAGCAATTACGCCATGGGCGGCAACGTTATGGTCGCGCAGAACGTCGGTGCAAAGAATCCCACCGGTGTCAAAAAGAGCGCCGCACAGTCGCTGCTGCTGGGTATCATCATCAGCCTGATCATGACAGTTATCCTGTTTGTAGGCAAGACTGCCATCCTCTACGGTCTGTACGGTGATGTTGAGGCCGACGTTATGGCCTATTCCATCGAATACTTCTCCATTGCTCTGCTGGCTACACCCTTCTGGTTTATCTATTATCAGTGTGTTGGCGTTTTCCGCAGTGCCGGTGATACCAAGATGCCCATGCGCGTCAGTATGCTGATGAACTGTGTCAATATCGTACTCAGCGTTTTCCTCGTTATCGTTATGGATATGGGTCCTGCAGGTGCCGGCTGGTCTATGCTGATCGCCGTTGCCACCGCTGCAGGTGTTGGCCTGTTTAAGATCTTTAATCCTAAGAGTGTCGTTTGTATCCGCGGTGAGTTCAAGCTCCGTCTGGAGAAGGCGATCGTCAGTAAGACCTTGTCGGTCGGTATCCCTGCTGGTATTGAGAACCTCATGTTCAACGGTGGTAAGGTCATTCTGCAGGTCTTCCTGTCCTCTATGGGTACCACTGTTATTTCGGCCTACTCGGTCTGCAACTCCATTATTTCGGTCACACAGCTGCCCATCATCTCCTACTCGGCGCTGGTCGTTACCATGGTCGGTCAGGCCGCCGGTACCGCCTCCAAGGATCGCACTCGCTTTGTTGCCAATCACATGATGCGTACCGGTCGATGGATGGGCTGCGTCTCGATGATCTGGAAGGTTCTGCTGGCTTATCCCATCGCCTTCTGCTTCTCCCGTGATATGTCGGTCGTTCATACAGCGGTTACCATGTTCTTGATCGAGACTGTATTCATGCCATTCTGGTCGGATTCCTTCATGCTGCCCAATGTCTTCCGTGCGACCCGTGATGTTAAGGTCACACTGATCACCGGTTCGACGACTATGTGGTCGGTTCGCGTCTTTGGTGCATGGGTTCTGGGTGTCAAGCTGGGTATGCAGGGCTATGGCGTTATGCTGGCCATGTGCATCGACTGGCTGGTACGCTGTGCTGTTTACACACCTCGATTCCGCGGCGACAAGTGGCTCCGCCTGGTCGGCGCAGAACAGCCTGCCAAGGCAAAATAAATACAGATATAAGGGATCGTCCTTTCAGGGCGATCCCTTTTTGTATGAAACAAACATAGACAAACAAGCGGACAACATGATAAACTGAACAGGACGAGTTTCCAAACCTCGTCCAAGCACGGCAGCGCAGCCGTGTTCGTTCGGAGGCCGCCATAGGCTCTTCGTTCTCTAAATAATAAAATGGAGGTTTTTTTATGCGCAAAAATAAGTCTGTCCGAAATATGGCTTTCGCCGCCGTCATTGCCGCTGTTTATGCTGTGCTGACCGTGGTGCTGCCCATCCCCCAGTATGGTGCTGTCCAGATCCGCTTTGCAGAAGCGCTGACTGTATTGCCCTTCTTCTTCCCGGCGGCGACTCCCGGTCTCTTTGTTGGATGCATCATCGCCAATCTGTTTTCGCCCTTCCCCCTGGACATCCTCTTTGGTTCGCTGGCTACACTGCTGGCTTGCCTGTGCACACGCCGCATGCCCAACCGCTGGCTGGCACCGCTGCCTCCCGTCCTCTGCAATGCCATTATTGTCGGCTTTGAGATCGCCTGGGCTACCACAGGCTTCACATCGGCCTTCTGGCCTGCCTTTGGCCTCAATGCCCTGACCGTCGGTCTGGGTGAACTGCTGGCCTGCTACGGCCTTGGCCTGCCCCTGCTGGGCGCCATCAGACGCCGCCCCATCTTCCGCGACCGTATGGCAACCGACCGCCGCATGGAATTTTAAAAGATAAAGGAAATACCCTTATGAAGAAAAATAAGAAAAAGAAGGGCGGCAAGGCTGCGTCTGCCACACCTGCACCTCATACATTCAATAAGCACAATATCATCCTGCTGCTGACAGCCGCTGTCCTGCTGGTCGAGCGTATGCCCAAGGGCGTTGTCATGCACTTCATGGGCGATGGCGCAGAGCCCATCACCGAATACTTCTCTTATTTTGACAGTATTCCTTTCGGCTACGGTCATTTCTTCCCCATGGTCACTGCCTTGCTGACCGTCATCATTGCCCTGCTGCTGGGCGGCTATCGTATCCTGCACAAGAAGGGCCTGCAGAGTGCTGCTGAGGCGCTGAGCTATACTTCTCTCTGTACGGCGTTTACAGCCCTGTTTACGGCCATTCGCTTTGG
The DNA here is from genome assembly GCA_017560175.1 of Clostridia bacterium. Taxonomy (GTDB): domain Bacteria; phylum Bacillota; class Clostridia; order Oscillospirales; family Butyricicoccaceae; genus RGIG1902. The sequence continues at coordinate 4,047 of JAFYOK010000008.1, forward strand.
CGATATGACATGGATCAATGCTGCGGTACCTGCGCTTCTCCTGCTGCTGGTCGGCCTGATGAGCAAATACAGAAAAGACAACGAACAGAAATAAGAACAAGCCGCTGCATTTCGCAGCGGCTTGTTTCGTTTTGGAAAGGCTTCCCTTGCACAGGGAAGGCTTTTTTAGATTTCCAGCCAGACGCCCAGGTTCTGCTCCTTGGCCTTTTCATAAATCTGGTATGCGGCAGCGATATCCTCGACCGAGATGCCGATGGTCTCGAAGAGGGTGATCTCCTGCTCGTTTACGCGGCCTTCCAGCTGATTCAGCATGACCTTACCGACTTCGCCCATGAAGTCTTCCATCTTGACCTCGCCCTTGTTGAGGGGGATGATCAGGTCGCCGGCATCACGCATGGTGGCTTCTTCCCAGTCGTAGTAGATCTTGCAGCGCTGAACGACCGAAGTCTCGATCTCACGTGCAGCACCGCTGCAGGCGCCAACGGCGTTGACGTGAGCGCCTTCCTTGAGCCATTCGCCCTTGAGGAAGGGATTGTCGCCCTTGCAGGAGGTAACGGTGCAGACGATGTCGGCATCCTTAACGGCGACCTCGGGGGAATCGCAGGGGATGATCTCGACACCGGGCATCTTGGCCTTCAGGTGTGCAACGGCAGCTTCGATGGCAGCAGGGAACTGGTCCCATACATAAACGGTCTTGATGTCACGGATATAACCCATGGCTTCGGCGTGGGCCTTGCCCTGGTTGCCTGCGCCCAGGATCGCGACCGAAGCAGCATCCTTGCGAGCCAGAACATCGGTGGCGGCGGCGCTGGTGGCAGCGGTACGGACAACGGTGATCAGTTCGGCATCGACAATGGCCAGCAGAGCGCCTGTCTCGGTGTCAAACAGGGGAACAACACCCTGGTTGGTGCCTTCCTGGCGAGCCTTGGGGCCGGGGAAGATGATGACCTTGCTACCCGTGACGTTCTTGGTCAGCAGGGAAGCAGGCATGAGGGCCAGCATGTTGCCGCTCTGGTGAGGGATCATCTGGCGCTGAAGCATTTTGATCTCGCCCTGTGCTGCGGCGATGAGAGTATCGCGCATGGCGGGGATGCACTCTTCGATGGAGAGGAGCTGGGTGCAGAGTTCACGATTAACGATCAGTGTCTTGTTCATAATGGGGGCTCCTTTCAGAGATAGAATAGATTGTATATATTATACAAGGAGAAGGGGCGAAATGCAAATTTATTGAGTAATAAGCATAAAGAAAGTATAAAGTTGTAAAAAAGTAGACAAAAATATTATTACAAGAGCAAAATAAAAACTTGAGAGAAAGATATGATAAGCTGAATATGTACAATATAGACAAAACGACTAAGCAAAAAGCTGAAAAATGCATAAGCCTATTGCAAAATGCACAAGGATAAGGTAAACTTCAAACTACAGTTAAGAAAAGTTAATAATTGAAATCAGATTGTTAAAGTTCGAGACTGAAAAAACAAATTGTAAAGGAGAACCACGCAATGAAGAAACTGGCAAAACTGTTCAGCCTGCTGATCGTTTTCGCAATGGCATTCTCTCTGTTCGCAGCATGCGGCGCTAAGGAAGAAGCTACAACAGAAAACACAGAGACAAACACAGAGAACAAGGGCGAAGCCTCCACAGACGGCGGCGTTCAGTCCAAGAACAAGCCTGACAACCATGTTGTCATTGCTACAGCCAACGAGCCCCCCACAATGGCTCCTCACCAGCACTCTGCTGTTGCAGGCGGCTACATGAACATCCTGACACACAACACATTTATGAAGTCTGACTTCGATACACTGGAGCCCGCTCCCGGTATCATCAAGTCCTGGGAAAACCTTTCCGATAAGGAATGGAAGTTCACAATCGAAGAAGGCGTTAAGTTCCACGATGGTTCCGATCTGACAACAGAAGACATGATCGCTTCCATGGAGTACGCTAGATCTCAGTCCGCTTACACCCAGTCCTACACAGAGTTCTGGGAAAAGGTTGAGGCTATCGACGATTACAACTTCATCGTCACAACAAAGAACGTCTACGCTAAGACAGTTCTGGATATGTCCTCTCACTACGTCCTGCCCTCCGAACTGATCGCTAAGGGCGAGGAAGCTATCGCTGAGACACCCATCGGCACAGGTCCCTACAAGTTCGTTAAGTGGAACCTCGGTGACTCCGTTGAGTTCGTTCGCTTCGACGAGTACTGGGAAGGCACACCTGCCATCGAAAAGCTGACATACCGCATCATCCCCGAAGGTTCCTCCAGAACAATCGCTCTGGAAGCCGGTGAAATCGACTTCATCGTCGAGGTTGAGAACAACGACCTGCAGCGTCTGGAAGAGACAGAAGGTCTGGCAGTTATCAACCAGACAGGTACATCCTTCAACTTCCTGGTTCTGAACAATGACAGAGCTCCCTTTGATAACAAGGACTTCCGTCACTTTATGAACTGCGCAATCGATAAGGACGCCCTGGTCATGGTCGCTCTGAACGGTGCCGGTACAGGTAACTACACACAGACACCTATCATCTTCGCAGGCGCAGCTGACAACATCCCCGACAAGCTGGATAAGGAACTGGCTCAGAAGTATCTGGACGCTTCCGGTATCGATCCTAAGTCCGTATCCTTCTCCTGCATCTGCTCCGACGACGTTAAGAGACGTTGCGGTGAGGTCATCCAGGCTACACTGGCCGAGTACGGCGTCACAATGAATCTGGAGTCCATGGACCTTGCTACATACCTGTCCGTTGCAGCTGACGGTGACTTCGATACATGTATCGGTGGTTACACATCCTCCAACATGATGGGCTTCGTCGAAGGTAAGTTCACAGAAAAGCAGCTGGGCGGTTCCAACTGGTCCAGAACAATCGATCCCAAGATCGACGAAATGTATGCTAACCTGACAAAGATCCTGGATGCAGACAAGAGAAATGCTGCTATGACAGAGCTCTGTAACTACATCAACGAGATCTGCCCCCAGGTCCCCACATACGGTGCTAACGTTACACGTGCTTACAATGATGACCTGCAGGGCATCAGAGTTTCCGCTACAAACGGTCTGTACTGGGGCGAAGTTTCCTGGAACTAATTTATAATCACTTATAATTTAAGTCCAAGAACATAGCTTAAAAAACTGCATAAGTTTCAGGCGGCTCCCGTTCATCGGGAGCCGCCTTTTTCTGCGCCGGGATAAAATTGAGAAAGAAAATAACTGTAATAGATTTATCTGTTTTGAGGATGTGTATCCAGTAATTTCCGTAAATATATTTAAAAGAAAATTAATACTATTATATTTTGCCAAAATCATAGTTTAAAATCGACAATACCAGACAGGACGAGATTAAAAACTCCTGTCTAAAATGATGAAAATATCAATTTGCAGTTGCAATTCTGTTAAGAAAGAGATAAGATATCACAGGCGAAAGTTCGAAAGAATTTTCGTAAAAAGAAATACTTTGTTTAAAAATAGACAAAGTGAAAAATCAAAAGGAGAAAAAGAAGATGAAGAACACATTCATCCGTCTGCTCGGCCTGATGCTGGTCTTCGTTATGGCTTTCTCTCTGTTTGTTGGCTGCGGCAAGACCGAGACAGCTGAGACAGAGACAGAGACAAACAACGAGACAGAAGAGAAGACCGAAGAGAAGACAGAGGCTACAGAAGTTAAGGATGGCATCATCATTGCTACCGCTAACGAGCCTCCCACCCTGCACCCCTACCTGCACTCCGCTGTAGCTGCAAGCTACATGAACTATCTGACATTTGACTACTTCCTGCGTGGCAATGTCGATACACTGGAGCCCGAGGCTGGTGCTATCACAGCTTGGGAAACAACTTCCGACACAGAGTGGGTTTTCACAATCCGTGACGATATCACATATCACAACGGCGAGAAGGCTACAGCTGAGGACTTTGTTGCTTCCATGTACTACGCTCGTGAGAACGAGTCCTACACATCCAACTACTCCGCTTTCTTCGAGAGCGCTGAAGTTATCGACGACACACACTTCAAGGTTGTCACAAAGGATGTCTACGCTAAGACTCTGTACGATATGTCTTCCTTCCGCGTCCTGGATAAGGACCTGATCGAGGCTGGTCACGACTTCAACGCTGACCCCATCGGTTCCGGCCCCTACATCTTCCAGACATGGGAACTGGGCGACCACCTGGATTTCGTTGCTAACGAAAACTACTGGGAAGGCGCTCCCGCTATCAAGAACATGACATGGAGAATCATCCCCGAAGGCTCCTCCAGAACAATCGCTCTGGAAGCCGGCGAGATCGACATGATCATCGAAGTTGAGACAAACGACCTGGCTCGCCTGGAAGAGTCTGCCGAGATCGCTGTTACAAACATCCCCGGCACATCCTTCAACTGGCTGATCCTGAACAACGAAGTCGCTCCCTTTGACAATCAGGACTTCCGTCACTTCATGAACTGCGCTATCCAGAAGGATGCTCTGGTCATGGTCGCTCTGAACGGCGCTGGTACTGGCAACTACCGTCAGTCCCCCGGCATGTTTGCTGGCGCTACAGACGAGAACATGGACGAGTACAACCCCGAGCTGGCTAAGCAGTACCTGGAGAAGTCCGGTATTGATCCCACAACAGTTGTCTTCTCCACAATCTGCTCCGACGACGTAAAGCGTCGCTGCGCAGAGGTTATCCAGGCTACACTGGCTGAGTACGGCGTCACCATGAACATCGAGTCCATGGACCTGGCTACATACCTGTCCGCTGCTGCTGAGGGTAACTTCGAGGCAACAATCGGTGGTTGCACAACCTCCAACTCCCTGGGCTTCGTTGAGTACAAGTACCACTCCAGCATGATCGGTGGTTCTAACTTCACACGTACAGCTGACGCCGAGATCGACGCTCTGTATGATGAGGCTGTTCAGACTCTGGACGAGACAAAGCGTATGGAACTGGTTTCCGCCGCTATCGCTCGTATCCAGGAGCTGTGCCCCCAGATCCCCACATACTCCGCAAACGTTGTCCGTGCATTTGATGCAAACCTGGAAGGCGTCCATGTTAACGCTTCCGGCAGCACATACTGGCACATGGTTTCCTGGGGCAAGTAATTTAGAA
>JAFYOK010000092.1 GCA_017560175.1 Clostridia bacterium
ACTGTTGTGCTGTCTGCAGCCATGATACATACCTCGACGGCATGTGCGGTGTCTGCGGTGCCGCCTGCGGCCATGATACATACGTCGACGGCAAGTGTGAAGAGTGTGGTGCCGTCTGCAGCCATGATACATACATCGACGGCAAGTGCGGCACCTGTGGTGCCGTCTGCAGCCATGATACATACATCGACGGCAAGTGCGGTGTCTGCGGTGCCGCCTGCGGCCATGGTACATACACAGACGGCAAGTGCGATACCTGTGGTGCGGTCTGCGGCCATGAGACATACGTTGACGGCAAGTGTGAAGACTGTGGTGCCGTCTGTACCCACGATGCATACGAGAACGGCTTCTGCACCGTCTGTGATGTATATCAGTCTGCCGAACTGAAGAATGGTTATTACGAAATCGGCAATGCAGGCCAGCTCTACTGGTTTGCAGACAAGGTCAACAACGACAGCAGCAATTTTGCTTCGGCAAAGGCCAAACTGACGGCGAACATTACGGTCAATACCAATGTGCTGAACAGCAATGGCGAACCCAACGGCGATGGCGGCAATTTCCGCGCATGGGCTCCCATCGGTACAGAGAGCGGTAAGTATGCAGGTACATTTGATGGCTGCGGCTTTACCATTTCCGGACTGTATTACAACAACTACTCGAGCGCCGGTCTGTTCCGAGTAACGAATGGCAGCACCATTGCCAATGTAACGCTGGCTGACAGCTATCTGTATTGTTATAACAACGGCCAGGTCGTCGGCGGTATTGTCGGCACAGCGGAAAACACAACCATCACCAACTGCCACAATGCCGGTACAGTTGGCGGCAGCAGTGCTTTGTATGTATCTGTCGGCGGTATTGCAGCCAGAACAGATGAAAACTGTGTGATTACAGATTGCAGCAACCGCGGCTTGATCAAGGGACATACGGTCGGCGGTATTGTATCCGATAACGACGGCGTGATCGAAAACTGCTATAATACCGGCGTAACCCGGTACAGCGCCTGGTCCGGCGGTATTACATCCTCGAACACAGGTAAGATCAGAAACTGCTATAATACCGAAAAGGAAATCTATGCAGATTGGAATTACGGCGGTATTACAGGTACGAATAATGACGGCATAAATAACGGCATACTGGAAAACTGCTACAGTATCCATGACAGTATTGTAGGATATACCGCGGATGTGGGCACTGTTACAAACTGCTACTATCAGAACGGTGAAGCAGACAACGTGAGCGTTGCCAAGTCTGCGGAGGCCTTCGCTTCGGGCGAAATCGCCTATAAGCTGGGCAACGCCTGGGGTCAGACCCTGGGCGAGGACGCATATCCCGTGCTTGGCGGCGCGAAGGTCTATCCGGCTGCACCCTGCATCGGCTATACCAACGATGCAAGCGGCGTAAAGAATCATACAATTGTCAACGGCAAGTGTGATGTCTGCGGCGCGCTCGATCCTGCACTGGCTGTGGTCAAGCTGGTCACAACCGGCGGTACTACTGCACATTATCTCGATCTGTCGAGCGCAATTAAGGACGCTCAGTTCGGCGACAGCATCTATCTGCTGAAGGATGTTGTTGTTGCGGAGGTTCTGAACCTTAAGGCAATGAATCTGTATCTCTGCGGCCATACCATCACCCTGGAAGGCGCGGGAAAACTGTCTTCCATCAAGATGCTGGATGGCTCCGACGGCACCGACAGCTGGACCGGTACCAACGGCAGCATTATCGGCAGCCGCGAAGGCACACTGATCTCCACACCCACCAACCTGAAGGATATCACCATCACCAACAGCCATGCAGAGGGTATTGCCATCAATGCCGACATGGCCGGCAGCTATACATATCTGCACGATGGCGTTGTCCTCAACGGCACCTATGCGGATATCCACTTCACATCTCCTCGTTCCCACTATATCCTGAAGGTTCCCTATACAGGTGAGCCCATCAAGGTCATGGCCGATTCGAACATGACGATGGCATGGATGGAGGATTCGACACAGACCATCGATCCCACATGGTTCGAAGTGGTCGATGATACCCATGTCCTCTATCAGACAGCAGACAGAAGTCATGAGCTCCAACTGAAAATCAATATCGCCAAGGCGCTGACAGCCGAACTGTCGGCCGCCGAGATCAAGACAGGCGAGGCTGCCCCTGTGCTGAACGTCAACGGTACCCTGCCCGGCAATACAAACTATGTCGTCAAGTATTACCGCGACGGCGTTGAGACCACCGATCTCAATACAGCCCTCGGTACAGTTACTGTTAAAATCACACCGGACAGCTATTCCACCTATGCAGGTGAGATCGTCCTGACCTATACCGTCATCCCATTCTGCGAGCATACCGAGCTGCGCTATGTCGACAACGGCGACAACACCCATGCCGTTTATTGCGCAGCATCCGATTGCGGCCAGCTGATGGAAGCCAAGGTGCCCCATACCGAAGCTGATGGCAACGGCATCTGTGACGACTGCGGCTGCGCACTCTATGCAAGCCTGACCGCAGACGGCGTCACCACCGGCTATACCTCCATCAAGGCAGCCTGGAACGCAGCACCGGCGACCGGCGGCAGAATCACCGTTTTGCGCGACGATACCGCAATCTCCAATGTTATCGAGTTGTCCGGCAGCAAGAAGGTCGTCATCGACCTGAATGGTAAGAAACTGGCGACGGCCAACGCGTATTACATCTTTGTCCTGGCGAATGGTGCAGATGTCACCTTCACCGGCAGCGGTACGGTCAGAAACACCAGAGAAGACAGCACTGCCGTTCACATTTATGCCGGCACCAAAGCCACCATTGAAGGCGGTACATGGTCGGGTACAAACTATGCGCTGGATGTACTGGGCACAGCCGTTGTCACCGGCGGCATCCTGGATGCCGAGAATGCCCGTTATGCGGCTATAGTCGAAGGCGGCGGCAGCATGACCATCCGTAATGCAAAGGTTTCCTACTCAAGAAACGGCATCAGGCTGAATGGCGGCAAGCTGACGATCGGCGAAGATGTCGTATTTGAATGCCACACAAAGGGCGTCTTCCCCAATGACGTTATTTATTATTCCGGCAGCCTGGATCTGACAGGATTTACAGGGGACATCTTCCATGTAGACTATGTCAATAAGGGCACGGATGTCAGCAGCCCTTCCGCAGGCTACAACTGGTATCCGGAGAATGGTTACGATGTGATTACAGAGCTGTCCGGAACGCTATTGCTGTGTAAGATGGTCGATATCAACTTCCATACAGACGACCGGACAGTTACCCTCAAAGCTCCCTTTGGTAGGAACTTCAAAGTTCCGCTCAGCAGCATTCCCACACCCGAAGGCAAGCGCCTGTTCGGCTGGGCAGCGGAGCCGGGCGGTGAGGCAGTTAGCTGGGCAGATGAAATTTACGGTGTTCAGCCCGGCATGGATCTCTATGCCGTATGGATCGACAGCGGTGATGTCTATCTCAACGGTGTTGCCCTCAATGTGGGCCAATACCTCTATACCGATGCCAACGCTGCCGTTGATACAGCGCCCGCCAACGATGACCTGGGTTATGCCCATCTGACAGAAGTCGATGGCAAACTGACCCTGACTCTCCACGAGTATTCGCTTAGCGGCGAAGGTTTTGCTTTCACGTGGTCGCCTGCGCTGATCCATAGTGAAAACCCTCTGATCCTGGTCCTGGAAGGCGAGAACACTCTGGAGATAACAAGCGAAAGAAGCACTATCCTTGAGGGCAGCACCATCACTGTCACCGGTGATGGCCGACTGCATCTGGCCAGCAATATGCCCGGTACGACAGGTATCTATGCAGATGCGCTGGAGATCTGCGGCGGCTGGCTGAAGATCCGTATGACTGAGAGCGACAGTATGGCGATCTTCGCACCCGACGGCTTTAACATGAGCGGCGGCGTACTGACCTATAAGAATACAGACGAAGAAGGCAACGATGTCTACGGTATTTATGCAGGTGAGATCGAACTGGGCAACGGCATGACCATCCGTACACCCGAAATTGTCGATAGTCCGGAATTCGATCTGAGTGATGCCAATGAGATCATCATCACCGGTGAGACCATTCCCGTCTATTGGGATACCAACGGCGATAAAAAAATGGATACCATCACCCGGGTGCCCTACGGTTCGGCTATCAATTCCGTTGAGATCCCCGAAGCCAAGCCGGAAGAGGATGCAGATGCACCTTTCGGCAGCTACCTGATCGGCTGGGCGGTCACCGATAAGGATCAGGTTTACCATAGCTACTTCATTGGAGAGCCCATCGACTATGTTGTCACTGTACCCTGCATGGTCTATAGTAAAATTGCTCCTGTTGAGATCATCGTCGGCGGTGTTCAGGTGACCCCCGATAACCTTGTCATCGACAGCAGCGACCTTGTCTATAATGAGGAAGACTATGAAGAGGATGAGGACGATGAGGAGGAGATCATCCGACCTCAGATCAGCGGTAAGGCAACTTATGATCCCGAGACCAATACACTGACCCTCGACAACTTCGTTTGCTATATGGAAGGCCATGAGGATCAGGGTTACATTACCTATTTAGGACCTGAAGCCTTTACCATTGTGCTTGTCGGCGACAGTGACCTGATGTGTGTCGACAACGACCCGGATACGTATGTTATCAGAAGCGATAGTGATACGACCATCAAGGGCAGCGGCACACTGATCGGTAAAAGCGGTGCAGCCGGTATTGCACAGGAAGTTGGTTCCCTCATTTTCGAAAGCGGCACCATCCACATTGAAACTCCGACAGCTGCGGCCATGGGTCCTGCCATTGAGCTGCGCGGCTGTATGCAGATCACAGACCCCGCAGGTGCTTATATCGCAACGGTCAGTGAGAAGGGCATGTCCATGAGTTACATCGCCAAAGCCAACGGTGCGCCTGCCTCATCGGTTACCATTGAAGCTGTCCATACTATGCAGCTGACAGCTGATAAGATCGAGGCGACCTGCGAGCAGGAAGGCAGAGAAGCCATCTATACCTGTACCTGCGGCAAGACCACCGGCGGCGAACCCATTGAAGCCATCGGCCACGACATGCAGCAGACATCTGCAAAGGTAGAGGCAACCTGCGAGAATAACGGCAAGGAAGCAATCTATACCTGCGCAAATAA
>JAFYOK010000093.1 GCA_017560175.1 Clostridia bacterium
GAAATCGGGAGCCTTTTCTTATGCCTTTAATTTATGCCTTAGGCTGGTTCATGGGGATAAATGCGCCGATAATACCGGCAACAACGGCAGGTACCAGCCAGAAGAAGCCGAACTCTGCCAGAGGCAGGCTGTAGACAAAGTCGAATGCCTGTGCGCCCATGTCTGCCAGAACGCCGAAGATCGCCATGACAAATGTACCGATGGCAACGGAAAGATTGACATTGTGATTCTTGATGGTGCTGTCGAAGAAGGACAGGACGGTCTGTGTCAGCAGAACAGGATAGATGATGTTCAGAACGGGAGAAGCCAGCGCAATGATCATGCCGATACCGACGTTGGCGATAACGGCTGCAAAGATGCAGATCAGCGCGACCAGCAGTGCATACTTGACACGGCCCTTGGACAGTTCGGAGAAGAAGTCGGCCGATGCCGAGACCAGACCGATGGCTGTGGTCAGGCAGGCAAAGAAAACGATCAGTGCCAGCAGAACAACGCCGACTCTACCCAACAGAGCTTCTGTGATCATAACGACCAGGCCGGTCTGGCTCATATCAACGCCCAGACCCAGAGAAGATGTTGTGGCACCCAGATAGGTCAGGCCGCCGTAAACCAGACCGAGACCCAGCAGCGCGACGATACTGGACTTGGAAATGATGCTCATACGTTCCTTGTTGGTGGTATAGCCGTTACGTGCAGCATTACCGACCAGCATCAGGGTGACTGCCAGCGAAACCAGAACGTCCATGGTCTGATAACCGGCCAGGATGCCTTCCTTGGCGATGGAATCGACCAGTGTCACAGAAGAGATCTCGCCGATGGGATTGAGGATACCAATGACGACCAGCACGGCCAGAATGATCAGCAGAACGGGGGTCAGATACTTGCCGATGATATCAACAACGGCCGAAGGACGGATGGTCAGCATATAAACGATGCCGAAGAAGATGATGGAAAATACCCAGGTATTAAAGCCGGGGAACAGGGGCGTAATGCCCATCTCAAAGGTGGTCGCACATGTACGGGGAACGCACAGCATGGGACCAACAGTCAGGATGGCGACCGATGCCAGGATCTTGGCCGGCAGATCGCCGATGCGGTCGATGACACTCCAGATACTGCCGTCCTTGCGGATCATAGCCAGTACGGTCAGAACGGCCAGACCACCGTCGGCAATGACAAAGGCCAGGAAGCCGGTGAACCACTGCTCACCGCCAACCATCCCGAGGGAGGGCGGGAAGATCAGGTTGCCTGCGCCAAAGAACATGGCAAACATGGCAAAACCAATGACCAGTACATCGCCCAGAGAAGCTTTCTTTTCAGGTTTCATGTGCGCCTCCATATAAAATTGATTGCAGCGTATTCCCCTCTCTCGATTCGGACAAAACAGAATAACGCCTGTACAAATTTTACCACATACATTATCACTTTGCAACGGTAAAACGCAGAAAAATACAAAAAAGACCTGCCCCAAAGGACAGGTCGATCTGTATGCTATTCTGCACGCAGCTGCTTGAAGCCACGGCCCAGAACCTCGTTGACATCGGACAGCATGATGAAGGCTGTATCGTCGATTTCCAGAACCATCTTCTTGACGGCATTGGCCTCGTGGGGACGGATGACACACATGAGGACCAGGCGGTCTTCGCCGGTGTACATGCCCTTGCCTTCCAGGGCCGTAACGCCGTGGCCGATGCGCTCCATCAGCATCTGTGCGACTTCCTGAGGCTTCTTGGTGACAATCATGGCACGCTTCTGCTTATCGCTGCCATAGACGACAACGTCGGTCATATTGCTGACGGCATACTGCATGATGATGCCGTACATCAGCAGTTCCAGACTGCCCAGACCAAAGGCCGACAGCAGCAGAACGCCGACATTGACGGTCATGCTGGTGGTACCCATCTGGACCGAAAAGTGCTTGTACATGAACTTGCCGATGACATCAACGCCGCCCGATGTGCCGCCGGTGCGGATAATGAGGCCATAGCCGACACCCTTGAGGATACCGCCAAAGATAGCCGCCAGCAGGATATCGCCTTCAAAGGCAGGCAGGAAGCCGGCCATATCGGTCAGTACCGAGCTGAAGATGATCATGAACATGGTCTTGCAGAAGAAGTCACGGCCCAGGCCCTTGAAACCTGCCAGCAGCAGAGGAACATTGAGGGCCATGGTGACAACACCGATGGGGGCGTTCCACAGATAGTTGGTCAGCAGCGCAATACCCGAAACACCACCCGAGGGGATCTGCATGGGCGCTGCAAAGCACTTGACGGAAATAACATAGAGGACAGAGCCCAGAACGATCATCACATAATCGCGGATGAGACCCAGCACCTTATTTTTTGTAATTGTTTGCATGATGGATACCTTCTTATTCATATTTTGCGTCCAGCTGCGCGATGAGGGCGGCAATAGCACCGCTGTTGTTGTCAGGCAGCAGATGACGTGCCTTTTCCAGTATGACCGCCTTGGCATTGGCGGGTGCATAGCTGTTCTCCCCTGCCGCTTCCAGCAGTTCGAGGTCATTGGTACCGTCGCCGACGGCATAGAAGTTTTCGGGCAGAACGCCCAGATGGTCGCGCAGCCACAGGGCACTGTCCCCCTTGGAGAAGCCCTTCTGGGTGATCTCGTACATATGAGGCAGCGAGAACTGGGCAAAGAACTTATCTTTGTAGCGGCGAATGATGTATTCCATGGCATCACTCAGCACTTCATGATCTTCCAGCAGGTTGATTTTGATCCATGGACCGGTCAGCTCACCCATGGTGCGGCGGCGCAGTTCCAGGCCGACATTCTTATGGTGACGCTCAGTATACATATTATGGTTGATGACATACTGGATGCCCTCTCTGCAGACTTCAACGCCCACCATCGGGAATCGATCCATAATGTCCTCGGCCAGGTCGCGGGCCTCCTCCCCCATGGCTGCCTGGCGCAGGGTCTCGCCGCTGCGCAGGTCGGTGACCCACGCACCATTATCGACGATGGAGGGGGCACTGGTGTGCAGACCGGGCAGAAAGCCTTCCACCGATCCTCTGGCGCGGCCGGTGGCCACCGAAAAGAGGCCGCCATTTTCGATGAAATAATCGATGGCCGCACCATCCTTGGGGCTGATGGAAGCATTGCCATCCAGCAGTGTGCCGTCCATATCGGTCAGGATAAATACGCCGTTAAACTTCTTGCTCATTCTGCAATCAACCTCAGCTTTTCTTCAAACTTGGTAAAATACTCGGGCAGCGGGCAGGTCACTTCCATGGCCTCTCCCGTATCGGGATGGATAAAGCGCAGGCGGCCTGCATGGAGGCACTGTCCTTCCAATCCGGTCTTTTCCCTGCCCTTGCCATAGACCTCATCACCGGCCAGAGGATGACCGATGCTGGCCATGTGGACACGGATCTGATGAGTGCGTCCGGTTTCCAGATGGCAGCGGACATGGCTGTATCCGTTGTAGCGAGCCACCGTTTCATAATGGGTGACGGCATGACGGCCACCCTCAATGACGGCCATCTTCTTACGATCGCGCAGGCTGCGGCCGATGGGGGCATCTACCGTACCTTCGTCCTGGCGCATGCGGCCGATAACAATGGCCTCATAGACAC
>JAFYOK010000009.1 GCA_017560175.1 Clostridia bacterium
GGTGTACTGCTCCCCTCTCTGCTGGGCGGTCAGTACGGTTTCGCCGACGGCACCGCGCACTGTGGTGGTGACATTTTCATCTTCGTCGGTGGCCGAAACCTCCAGCACAGCACTGCCCCATACGCGGCTGCCGTTTTCGGGGCCGGTGATGGACAGAATGGGAGCGACTGTGTCGGGTTCTGTTTCCACTTCGTAGGGGACCCAGTTCAGCACACCGCCGTATTGCAGGCGGTTTTCCTCGGTCCATGTGCCGTTGTCGGGATAGTAAACGGTGGCGCCGTTATAGAATCCGGCATAGGCAAAGGCATTCTCACCGATGGCGGGAGGATTGCCCAGGAATGTGATTTCTTCCAGCCTGAGGTTTTCGTCAAAGGCACGTTCGCCAATAACAGTGACCGAAGCCGGGATGGTGACCGAGGTCATGCCGGTCATGCAGAAGGCGTAATCGCCGATGGCGGTGATGCCCTCTTCGATGATGATATTTTCATAGGGTGCCACGGGCCAGATGCCCCAGACCAGGCTGCCGCTGCCCGAAATGGTCAGGGTGCCGTCCAGGTCGATGGTCCACGACAGGTTTTCATCGCAGGTGCCCTCTTCGATGATGCCGTTCTCATCCATGGAGAGCCAGTTGAGGTTGGCGTAATAATCGCCGATCTCCTCTTCCCAGCTCTCTGTGCCTTCCATGTAAACACCGACGGTGTTGTAACGATCGGCAAAGGCCAGCTGGCTGATGTCGGGGGCTTCGCCCTTGAAGAGGATGCGTGTGGCCGTCTCGCCGCTCTGATAATAGAAGGCATAATCGCCGACCGTCTGCACATCGGCAGAGATCTCGGCCAGCTTGAGCGCATTGAACTCGACAAAGGCGTACGCACCAATGGAGGTGATGCCGTCTTCGATGATGATCTTGGTAGTTTCAGCTGCATGGGCGGTCCAGGGGGCTTCACCTGCGGCATAATCGGGCATGGCACCGTTGCCCGAAATGGTCAGCAGGCCGTCGGCAAAGGTCCATGTGATCTCTGCAGGGACTTCGGGTGTCGCGCCGCCGATGGGCAGGACAGTGCCCCACTGGGTAGATACGACATTGTCCCAGTTGGCATAGGTGGTCAGGTCACAGCCCTGGAATACAAACATACCCAGGTTGGGCTCACTGCCCAGCATGGTGATGCTTTCCAGGCCGCTGGAAGCAAAGGCTACGTTGCTGATCGATACGACCTTGGCAGGTACGGTGATCTCGGTCAGCGCCGTACAGCCGTAAAAAGCCATGCCGCCGATGATGGTCAGCTCTTCAGGCAGGCTGACCGATGCCAGATTGGTGCAGCCGCGGAAGGCTTCGGTGGCAATGGTGGTCACTGTGTCGGGGATGTCGATGGCGGTCAGACCGGTGCATCCGGCAAAGGCCGCCATACCGATCCAGGTGATGGTGCAGTCATCGTCAAAGACGATTTCGCGAATGTCGGCCGGGTTCCAGGGTGTAGCTGTACTCTGGTAATCGTACATAGCACCGCTGCCCGAAATGGTCAGTACGCCATTCTCCAGCGACCATGTGAGGTCGTCGCCGCAGATGTTGTCGGCAGGCTCTTCTTCCTCGGCCGCATAAGGGACCCAGGTCAGAGTACCGCCATACTGCTGCAGGGCAGACGAAGGCCATGTGCCATTATCGGGGTAATAGCAGGTGGCTTCGCCGGCATACTGAAAAGCACTGTCGTCGATGGTGGGTGCACCGCCCAGGAAGGTGATATCTGTCAGATCATAGCTGAAGGCGAAAACCCTATAACTGAGCGAAGTGAGGGACGCCGGCAGGGTGATCTCGGTCAGATCGGTGGTTGCAAAGGCAAAGGAGTCGATGGTCTGTACGCCGCTGCCGACCGTCACATCGGTCAACGAGGTACAGTTACGGAAGGCATTCCAGCCAATGGCGGTGACGCTGTCGGGGATGACGGCCTCGGTCAGGCCGGTGCAGCCATAAAAAGCATCCATGCCGATGGTGGTCAGGCCGTCGGGCAGGCTGACCGAAGTGATCAGATCGGCGTAGGACTGCCAATCAGGATAATCATCCATGGCACCGCTGCCGGTGACGGTCAGAAGGCCGTCGACATTGAGGGTCCATGTCAGGCTATCGCCGCAGGTGCCCGAAACGAGGATGCCGTTCTCGTCGGGACGCAGTACGGGTTCAAAGCTCAGGTAATTTTCCTCGGCGAAACGCTGCACATAGCTGCCGGCCTCGCCGCGGAGGGTCAGATAATCCAGCGGGTAAGAAGTGCCGCTCATGTCCTCCCACTGGTGGAAAGCTGTATACTCAATGTGCGTGACGCTTTCGGGGATGTAGATCTCGTCCAGCCATGTGCAGTCGAGGAAGGCATACTCGCCGATGGAGGTGACCGTGTCGGCCATCTCGACGCTCTCCACACTGCTCAGACCGTGAAAGGCACCGTCACCGATGGAGGTGACGCCCTCCCCGATGACGATCTTCTCAATCATATACATATAGTCTCCCCAC
>JAFYOK010000094.1 GCA_017560175.1 Clostridia bacterium
AAAATCGGCTGCAGCGATTCATCGCTGCAGCTGTTTTTATTTTCAGGAGGAATCATGGATAACAAAGAGCAGACGCTGAATCCCACCGAACAGGCCATTCTGAAGGCCATTCGGGAGCTGGATTTTGGAGAAGTCATCGTGACCGTACACAACGGAACGCCGACCATCATGGAAGTCAGCAAAAAAATCAAGTTCTGATTCTTATATTGGGACTGACCGGAAAACCGGAGGTCCAGCCGGAGGACAGGGTAGAGCCATATCTTACTGTCCCGGCTGGGCCTCCTTTTGTTTTTTCGGCGAAGATGATCCGCACATTGCGGTTTTGATAGATAGCTTATTAAGGAGGAAAAAGAGATGAAGAAGCGTATATTGAGCTTACTGCTGGTACTGGTCATGGCGCTGGGGATGTTCCCGGCAGAAGTCATGGCGAGCGGCAGCTATGGCTCCGTTCGAGTGATCGTTGAGAATACGACCTATTCCGCAGCGGAAGGTGCTGCATGGGACGGCACATTGCTGGATACCACCGTGGAGCTGACCGAGGATATGACCATGATGACGGCGGTGCTGACCGCTTTGGCTGAAGCTGGCCATACATGGAACAACTTCAGCGAAAACTACGGCATTACCTACCTGGGCTCTGTCGACAAGGACGGCACAGCCAAGCTGGCCGAAATGCAGGGCGGTGCCGACTCCGGCTGGATGGGTACGCTGAACGACTGGATGGTCAATCTGGGCTTTGACCAGTGGAACGTGGCCGACGGCGAACTGGCCGATGGCGACGTCATCCGCGTTATGTACACCCGCAACCGAGGCACCGATCTGGAGGCGCAGTTCGGCAGCAATGACGGCAGCCTCCGCAGCCTGTCGGTCGAAGGCGGTGTGCTGGATCCTGCCTTTGACAGCGATACATTGAATTACACCTTGGCCTTGGAAAGCGGCACAGAAACGGTCGACATCTCTGCCGTTGCCGAAAACAAGAATGACCGCGTCACCGTCAAGGTGGGCGAGACCGAATACCGCCGCGGCGAAAATGTCCCTGTCGAGAACGGCACCGCCATCGAGATCCTGTGCGGTGCAAAGACCTACACCGTGACGGTGGGACAGGAGGAAGAAGCCCTGCCCGGTACAGAAGTCACAGTTACAGGCAATGTAGTCGACATCACCAACCGCATGATTTTTGACTATAAAAACTGGGGCAGAATCTATGTCAAAGCGGCAGCGATCACAATTGCAGGTGCAGAGGTAGAAGCAGCTTCGGAAGACGGCACCGACATTTATATCCTCCTGAGCAGCGATACTGCTGCCGATGCAGCTGTGACCGCTGCCTTCAGCTATGAAGCCAAAACAGCCAGCGCATCCCAGAACATCAAGGAATGTGTTCTGGAAAACGGCGAAGCCGATATGACAGTCACACTGACGGGCAAATACAGCAGTGTCGGCAGCGGAACAGTCACCTACACCCTCCACTTCTCCGGCGGTACACCGGTCACCGAGCCGCCCACCTGTCTGGAGGACAGCGACAGCGTGGAAATGTACAGATACACCGAAACCGAGCTGCAGCTGAAGGATTATTTCAAGAATGCAAAAACCTTCTATCTTGTAAAGGATGGTCAGCTGCAGGCGCTGGAGGGTAATACCTATACCTTCGCAGCCGAGGAAGCCGGCGAGCATACCCTGGTCTTTGCCGCAGCCAACGACAGCGGCACCTGCGAGGACTATCTCACCGTCAAGGTCACCGTCAAGGAGATCGCGGGCGGTGCTTATCTGGGCATCACATCGAGCAACGGTTCTCTCGATACCGTCTTTTTCACCGATGAAAACGGGGGTGAGATCGAGGGGCTGCGCGCATGGCTGGAGGATAAGACCATCCGTGTTTCGCTCCCCGGCAGCTATAACATCAGCGGCAAGGTCAAGGCCAAGTTCAGTCTGACCCAGAACGGCGGTCTGCCCTTTATCACCACCAAGACCGCCGCTGCCGGCCCCAGTTCGAGTACAGCGACCGGTAATAAGTTTACCGAAAAGACTCTGACCCTCAGCGGCGGTGCGGCCACCCTGACCTTCTATTTCTATAATGCCACACCCTCTGCCACCAAGAACAACTACGATACCTATACCCTCAGCCTCAAAATGGAAAACAGCCTGCCCGTACTGGCAGAGGGCCAGGCAGCCGAGGATACTGCGGAGATGATTGCAGGCGAGACCTATGCTGTTGATCTGGCCGACATCTTTACCGATGCCGATGGTGATGCACTGACCTACAAGGTCAGCATCAACGGCGCTGCCCCTGTGGCTGTCGATGGGGCATATACCTATTCCACCGATATCGCAGGCACCTATGCCCTGGTCTTTGCCGCCAATGACGGCAAGGGCGATTCGGCCGAGACTTATACCGTCACATTGACGGTCAGCAACTCTGCCGAGACCTGCGAAATGCAGATCCTGCTTCCCGAGGGTCTGAACCCTGTCTTCCATGTCACAGACGGCTTTGAAAACGGGGCCGATGTACTGGGTGCAGCACTGACTGCCACAACAGGGGAATCTGTCGACGGACTGACCGCCTATACCGTGACCTATCCTGTCAATGCCACCCACATTTCCGTTCGTGATGAAAACTGGGGCGGTATGGCGATCGCCGCAGCGCAGGATGGCGCGGTCACTCTGGGCAGGCTGACGGCAAAGGTCATCGACTTTACCGAGGCGGTAACTGCAGCTACGGTCGTCGTCACTTACGACGGCTATACTGCCGCCGCAGGCAGCGCAGGCTGGCTGCTGGAAACCGACAGAACCTATACGGTCACAGCCAACCCCACGGATACAGCCACCTATAAGGCCGTATCGACAACCGTGACAGGTGAAAACGGCACAGCAGAAGTCCTGTTCAAGCTGCCTTACAGCAGCCCCAAGACCATCACTGCCCCCAACGACGCTGAGGTTCATCTGTTCGACTATAACAAGTATTACGATTTTACCGAGATCGAATGCAAGGTGGTTGTCGACAACAGCAATGGCACATCCACATGGTATTTTGTCACAAGCCAGTCTGACCTCAGCTGGCGTGCCGATATGGAAGGCCATGTCACCGAGGCAGGTTATATGCCCTGGAAGGGCAACATCACCGTCAATTTTGATGATGGTGCAGCATCGGCCGCCACCAATCTGTCCATCGAGGACAACAGCGTCCTGGTCAATGTCAATGGGCAGAACCACCTCAATCTGTCGGTGGACGGCAGCTATACCCTCAAGGGCTACCGCGCATGGGAGATCATCAAGTATTCCTATCAGAACGAGATCATCACCCCCAATTTCAACTGGGAGATCCTTTCGGGCAGCGACGTTATTTCTCTGACCCCTGCCCATTCCAAGTCCAACGGCGGCAGCGGCGAACACAGCGACTGGATGACCGTCAAGGGTCTGCAGGAAGGTACCG
>JAFYOK010000095.1 GCA_017560175.1 Clostridia bacterium
CGTTTCCATTCAGGCACAGATCATCAACCTGCTGGAAGAGATCCAGGAGGAGATGAACATCTCTTACCTGTTCATTGCCCACGACCTGGGCGCTGTCAAGCACATTTCCGACCGCATCGGCGCCATGTATCTGGGCAGCCTGGTTGAGATCGGCGACAGCGAAGAGCTCTACCATAATCCCCTGCACCCCTATACCCGTGCCCTGCTTTCGGCGATTCCCATTCCCGATCCCAAGGCCATGCGCAGCCGCCCGGCTCTCGATCTGGATGGCGAGATCCCCTCGCCCCTCAACGTACCCACAGGCTGTGCATTCCGCACCCGTTGCCCCCAGGCAATGCCGATCTGCGCTGAAGTCAAGCCTGAACTGCAAACCGTAGGGACATCACAGGTGGCCTGCCATCTGTATGCCAAATAAATCTTTCTTCAAAAGGAGTGTTTCCAATGAGAAAATCCCTCATCGCACTGCTGCTCGCTATGCTGATGTGCTTCTCCCTGCTGGCCGGTTGTTCCGGTGACAAGGAAGAGGCTACAACCGAGAGCGAGACCAACGCAGAAGTTTCCACAGAGACAACAGAGAAGACCGAAGAAGCTGCTGTCAACGAGATCACAACAGCTACAAACACAAGCTTCGCTACTCTGGACCCCGCACTGATCTCCACAACCGCTATGGGCAATGTCTACTCCAACGCCAGCGCCAACTTCTTCCGCGCACAGGCTGACGGTACACTGGCCCTGGATCTGGGTGATTCCTACACCTTTGATGACGAGACACTGACCTACACCTTCACACTGAAGGAAGGCCTGAAGTGGTCCGACGGCGAGCCTCTGACCGCTGAGCACTATGTTTACGCTATCAAGCGTGCCATCGGCTACGGCCCCGACAACGCTTACGCTGCAAGAAACCTGGTTTCCTTCATCGTCGGCGCTTCCGAGGCTGCTGATGCACAGATGGATGTTGCAGACATGGAGAACGTCGGCGTCAAGGCGATTGACGACCGCACCTTCACAGTCGAGCTGAACACCGTCCATCCCTTCTTCTACAAGTTCTTCTCCGGCAACACCACATCTCCCGTCCGCCCCGACTTCGCAGTCGAGCACGAGAGCGCATGGTCTGTCAACGGCACATACCCCAGCTGCGGCCCCATGGTCATGGAGTCCATCAGCCCCGAGGAGCAGGCCGTCTTTGTTAAGAACGACAACTACTGGAATGCTGAGGAAGTCACACTGGACAAGCTGACCGTTCTGGTCATGCCCGACCAGTCCGCACAGCTGAACGCCTTCAAGGCAGGCCAGCTGGACATCGCTGTCAACGTTCCCTCCGAGACAGCTTCCAACAGCCAGTACGCAAACAGCCTGTTCAAGGCTGAGAAGTACACCAGCAACTACTTCATCCTGTTCAACACAGGCGCTAAGAACACAGTTCCCGAGCTGAAGGATGTCCGCGTACGTAAGGCTATGAACATGGCCATCGATAAGGACACCATGCTGGCAGTTCTGTCCGGCGGCGACTACAACGTCAAGCTGGACGGCTTCATCCCCTACGGCTTCGAGGGTGCTAACGGCGACTTCCGTGCAGAGAAGGGCTACTTCCCCTATGATCTGGACGGCGCTAAGAAGCTGATGGAAGAGGCAGGTTACAGCGAGAGCAACCGCCTGTCCTTCGAGTACCTGTACTCCAACAACCAGTTCCACGCTGACGTTGCACAGATGCTGCAGCAGATGTGGAGCCAGATCTACATCGACATCGAGCTGAAGAGCGTTGAAGGCGGCGTCTTCTATGACTTCGTCGACAACGGCGAGTTCACAACCTGCCGTTACGCGAACTCCGACTCCTCTGACCCCCTGAACTTCTTCAAGATCTTCACAAGCGACGCTCAGATCGAGGGTTGCCAGGCTATCAACGATGCTACATACGACGCACTGGTCGCAGAGGCATACACTCTGACAGACCGCGCTGAGTACATCGCTAAGCTGCACGAGATCGAAGACTACATGGTCGGCGAGATGGCTTATGTCGTTCCCCTGCTGACACAGACACCCGTTGTCCTGGTCAGCGAGAATGTCGAAGGCTTCTGGACAACCGTTTCCGGCACAACCCAGTACTTCAATATCGTAAAGTAAAAAATGAAAGCCCCGTCCTCGGACGGGGCTTTTTCTGTTTATTTTCCGTAATGTTCCTTGAGCCAGAGGATTGCCTGACGGTAGCCGTCGAGACCCTGTCCCTTGATGGTATGGACACAGGCCATACCGGGGTAGGAGATATGGCGGAAAGGCTCGCGGGCATCGACATTGGAGATGTGTACCTCAACGGTGGGGATGGCCACCGCCTTGAGGGCATCGAGGATGGCGATGGAGGTGTGGGTATAGGCAGCAGGATTGATGACCATGGCATCGACCTTGCCGTAAGCTGCCTGGATGCGGTCGACCAGATCGCCTTCGTGGTTGGACTGGTACTGTTCGACCTCCAGACCCTCGGCCTGCGCCGTTTCCTCCAGCAGGGCCAGCAGGTCGGCAAAGGTGTTTTTGCCATAGATGCCCGGTTCGCGAATGCCCAGCATATTGATGTTGGGGCCGTTGATAACAAGGATCTTCATATCAGTTTGCCTCCAGAATCTTCAGGATCTGTGTGATGGTATCATCGAGGGTGCCGTTGTTGTCGATGGTGTGGTCGGCAAAGGCAGCATAGAGGGGATCACGGACAGCGAACATTTCGGCCAGTTTACCTGCCTGTGAAAGGGGGCGGCCCTCGGTGGGCAGACGGTCGAGGTCGCGGTGCAGACGGAAGATGGTGCCGTTCTGATGGAGGAAAGGGTAGTTTTCCGGTCGGGTAATGCAGCCGCCACCGGTGGCCACCACAAGGCCCGAGCGCTTGCCCAGATCAGCCAGGACGGCACTTTCGTAGCGGCGGAAGCCTTCCTCGCCTTCGTCTTCAAAGATGGCAGGGATGGGCTTTGCGGCCAGTTTTTCGATCTCGGCATCGGCATCGACAAAGGTCTTGCCCAACTTTTCGGCCAGCAGACGGCCGACGGTGGACTTGCCGCATCCGGGCATACCGATCAGCAGGATATTTTCCATCTGCAGGCGCAGCTTTTTATAAATGGCAGGAATGACAGCGTTGGGAATATCACAGCCTGTGAAATGCTCGGCAGCTTCCTTGGCCTGGGCTACCAGCATCCAGAGACCGTTCATGGCAGGGATGCCGAGGCTTTCGGCATCCAGCAGCAGACGGGTGCGTGCAGGATTGTAGATGAGATCCAGTACGCCATTCAACCGGGGGAAAAGGCGCAGATCGACGGGAGAAACGCCTGTATTGGGTGCCATGCCCACAGGGGTGGCATTGATGATAAAGGCAGCATCGGCATGGCGGTCGAGGTTTTCATAGTTGTTTTCGCCGCTGCGGGAGATGACCACGACCTCGGCGCCCAGTTCTTCCAGGACGGCTACGGCAGTATTGGAGGCACCGCCGCTGCCCAGAACCAGGCACTTCTTTCCGGCAACGGCAAAGCCGCCTTCCAGTACCATGGAACGGAAGCCGAAGTAGTCGGTATTATGTCCCCACAGGGTACTGTCGGGGCGGCGGACGATGGTGTTGACGGCGCCCAGTTTTTCGGCTGTGGGAGAAAGGGCATCCAGATGGGGGATGACCGTCTTTTTATAGGGGATGGTGACATTGAGGCCGCTGAAATGGCCTTCTTTGAGGAAAGATTCCAGTTCTTCCGGCTCTTTTTCAAAGAGGTCGTAGGCATAGTCACCCAGGTCACGATGGATGGTGGGTGAATAGCTGTGGCCCAGTTTGCGGCCCAGCAGACCGCAGACCGGGCGGGTGCCGTTGCGCCGGTGCTGATAGGCGCGGCTGATTTCAAAAATATGTCCGTAGAGGGCCTGTACCGAGGGGCCGAAGTCTTCGCCGGCCAGATTGCCCAGCTTTTCCAGAATGGCCTGTTCGCGGGCGGGAACATAGACCGGCAGACCGTTGGCTTTTTTGTATTCGGCAACACGGCGGGAAACGTCCATGCGGCGGCAGAACAGGTCTACCAGCTGACGGTCGATCTCGTCGATTTCTGTGCGAAGGGTATCGAGGTTCATGGTCTATTTCCTCCTGTCGGTTTTGGTATTGCCCAGCATCAGGTCATAGATGGCGATGGCGGCAGCAGCCTCTACCACGGGCACAGCACGGGGCACGATACAGGGATCATGACGGCCGCCGATGACCAGTTCGGTGGTCTTGCCTTCGGTCAGAGAGACCGTCTGCTGGGGCTTGCCGATGGACGGTGTCGGCTTGAAGGCGGCTTGGAAGATGACCGGCATACCGTTGGTGATGCCGCCAAGAATGCCGCCGCTGTGGTTGGTAGATGTGCGAATAGTATTATTTTCAATGATATAGGGATCGTTGCATTGGCTGCCTGTCATATAGGCGGCGGCATAACCTGCACCGAAATGAATACTCTTGACGGCGGGAATACCGTAAACGATCTGGGCGATGCGGCTTTCCACACCGCCGAACATGGGCTCGCCGATACCGGCAGGCAGACCGGTGATGAAACATTCGATGATGCCGCCGACGCTGTCTCCTTCGGCGCGGACTTCGGCGATACGATGGCGCATGGCCTCGCCGACAGCAGGATCGAGAACCGGGAAGTCTTCGGAAATACGGTCGATGGGAGGATCGGTGGGATCGTATTCATAAGGATCGGTGACACCGCCGATGGAAACGATGAAGGCAGCAATACGGATGCCCTGCTGCTCCAGCCACTGCTTGCACAGGCCGCCTGCGATGCACAGAGGGGCGGTCAGACGGCCGGAGAAATGTCCGCCGCCGGCTGCATCCTGGAAGCCGCCGTATTTGACCTGGGCCGTATAGTCGGCGTGGCCGGGACGAGGATTGTCCTTCAGATGGGCGTAATCGCCCGAGCGGACATTGGTGTTTTCAATGATAGCGGCAATGGGCGCGCCGCAGGTATAGCCATCAACGATGCCGCCCAGGAATCTGGGACGGTCTTCCTCCTTGCGGGGGGTAGAGAGGTCGGTGCGGCCGGGCGCACGGCGGTTGAGGAATTTCTGAAGTTCGTCCATGTCACAGGGCAGACCTGCCGGGATACCGTCGAGGGTCATGCCGATGGCCGGGCCATGGGACTGGCCAAAGATGGATAGTTTTAAGTATTCTCCAAAGTTACTGCTCATAATAACCTCCAAGACGGCGGTATTCATCCAAGAAGGAGGGATAGGATTTTTCGGTGCATTGTGCGCCGAGAATGGTGACCGGCGCGGTGCAGACGGTGGCGGCAATGGCAGCCGCCATGGCGATGCGGTGGTCATTCCGGGCATCGACAATGCCGCCGCGCAGGCCTGTGC
>JAFYOK010000096.1 GCA_017560175.1 Clostridia bacterium
CGAAGGTATGCCTCAGATCGCCGCATTCATGGAAGCCTGCGCCTATCGCAAGGCAAATATGACCGAAGCGGCTGCCCACATGGCAGCCCTCAAGACACGACTGATCGAGGGGGTCAAGGCCATCGGCGGCACCATCAATACCCCCGAACAGTCGGCCGATCACGTGGTCAATCTGTCCATGTGCAAGGGCCGCAGCGAGGTCTATATCCGTATCCTCAGCGACCGCGGCTACTATGTCAGCGGCGGGTCGGCCTGTGCCCGCGGCAAGCAGAGCCATGTTCTGGCTGCCATGCGTCTGGACAAGAAGAATATTGATGCCGCGCTGCGTGTCAGCTTCTGCCCCGAAACCCCGGTCGAAGCGGTCGATGGTTTCATTGAAGCTCTGGCCGATGCCGCAAAGATGTTTTAAACTGCACATACATACAAACAATTAGGAGAAATACAATGCAGGAAGTATTGCTGCTCAAGTGCGGCGAGCTGGTCCTCAAGGGCCTCAATCGCCGTCGTTTTGAAGATAAGCTGATCCGCACGGTCAAGGACCGCATGAAGCGCATCGGCGAATTCGATATCTGGTACATGCAGTCGACCATTTACGTCGAGCCCATGAACGATGATGTCGATATGGAAGAGGCTCTGCAGGCCGCTGTCCGCATCTTCGGTATCAACTCGGTCTCCAAGGCTGTCAGCTGCGCCAAGGATATGGAAGAGATCAAGAAGACTGCCGAAGCTTATCTGGGCGAAAAGCTGGATGACATCCGTACCTTCAAGGTCGATGCCAAGCGCGCCGATAAGAAGTTCCCCCTGGGCTCTCCCGAGATCGGCCGCGAAGTCGGCGGTCATCTGGCTGAGCTCCATCCCCATCTGAAGGCACAGATGCACGATCCCCAGGTCACCATCATGGTCGAGATCCGCGACAAGGCGGCCTACATTTCCTGGGAGCGTCTGCGCGGTGCAGGCGGTATGCCCGTTGGTTCCAACGGTCGTGCCATGCTGCTGCTTTCCGGCGGTATCGACTCTCCCGTTGCAGGCCACATGATGGCCAAGCGCGGTCTGGAGCTGGGTGCCGTTCACTACTACAGCTATCCCTATACATCCCAGGAAGCGCTCGACAAGGTTCTGCACCTGGCCGAGATCCTGACCAACTATACAGGCAAGCTGACCGTCTCCACCGTTCCCTTTACCGAGATCCAGCTGGAGATCCAGAAGCATTGCCATGAAGATTACTTCACCATCATTATGCGCCGCTTTATGATGCGCATTGCTCAGCGTGTTGCCGAGATCCAGAACTGCGGTGCACTGATCACCGGCGAGAGCCTGGGCCAGGTCGCCAGCCAGACCATGGAAGCCATGACCTGCACACAGGCGGTCTGCTCCATTCCTGTATTCCGTCCCTGTGTTGGTCTGGATAAGGAAGAGATCGTCGACCGTGCCCGTGCCATCGGCACCTTTGAGACTTCCAGCCTGCCCTTCGAGGACTGCTGCACTGTCTTCACACCCAAGCATCCCCAGACCAAGCCCAAGCTGGAAAAGGTCGAGCAGGAGGAAGCTAAGCTGGATGTCGAGGGCCTGATCGAGAGAGCACTGGAAGGCGTCCATCGCACAACATTAGGCTAAGCTCCTGCGAGACCTTTGGCCTGCCAAGGCTTCGCTGCGATAAGCAGCGCCGATTTGCAGGCGATTGATTCGTCGCAAATCTATGAAATCCCGTTGGGGTCCCCATCAAACCACAGGTTTGATGGGGCGCGAGGCAGGAGGAAGCTAAGCTGGATGTCGAGGGCCTGATCGCAAGAGCACTGGAAGGCGTTCACAGAACCACTCTGGGCTAAAAACACCCAACGGGTGTGGTGATATGCGACCGTAGGCCGCGCGATATTTGCTTCGCAAGCGATATTCGCCCTTTGGGCGAGAGATATGTTTGCGCTGCAAACGCGGTGGTGCCTGCGGCGCATGGAATAAAGAATTTTGTTTCCAAAGGAAACCCCTTAACATTTGCGTCAGCAAATATATCGTTCGGCATTGCCGAATATCTCCCGTCCTAAGGACGGATATAACTCGCCTGCAAGGCGAATATCACTGCACCCAACGGGTGCTGTACTGGAGGAAAAACTATGCGCTGTGAACTGATCGCTGTCGGTACCGAGCTGCTGCTGGGCGAAATCGCCAATACCGATGCACAGATGATCTCTCTCGGTCTGTCCGAGCTGGGCATCAATGTCTATCACCATACCGTTGTCGGC
>JAFYOK010000097.1 GCA_017560175.1 Clostridia bacterium
TGGTCTACTTCGGTCTCGCGGGTGAAGAAGGAATCGGTATCGTAGGGACGGTAGGTGCCCAGATAGGTATATCCGGCCAGCGGATCGGCAGTATAGCCTTCCTCGAAGACGATGTGATCGTCTTCCTTCAGCTCGCTCCAACGGCTGTGATAGAAGTGCATGGGGAAGAGCAGGCCATTGACCAGATCCTTTTCGGCTTCGTTGAAGGTGGCCTTGATGCGGTTGAGGCCCCAGGGCATCTGTCCGATGACTGTCTTGGTATAGCCGGTATAGCGGTCAAAGAGGGCGCCGGAGATTTCGAAAAAGACCACCGAGGGAGACTGGGTACGCAGGGCTTCCCGGAGGTAATACTGCTCTATGGGAACAGTCAGTTCCGGGCCGGATACAACATAGCCGGAAAGGCCGCTTTCTTCCCAGAAGATCGACGGCACGACATTACAGTAGGTCAGCGAACTGCCGATAAAGAGGACATCGATGGAGTTCTCTTCTTCCTGCAGAAAGTGACCCCAGGTCGAGCCGTAGTCATGCTGCTTTGGTGTGGTCAGAGCGGTGAACTGTACGAGGATATAAGCTGCGGCCAGCAGGCAGAGGAGCGCCGCACAAAGTTCTTTTCTTATGTTTTTCATAGGGGCTCCTTTCTGTTAAAACTGGAAATAGACAAACTCGCCTGCGTTGTAACCTGTGCCGTAAGCACCGAAGCAGAGGACGACCAACACCAGCAGCGTCCAGAATACCCAGCGCAGCCATACGGTCTCGCACAGGCGCTCGATGAGGCTGTACTTTTTGGCGGTGAGATCCCACAGCAGCAGAAACAGCAGAGCAGCTGCCAGCAGGCGCAGGACGGGCATGGAGAGACCCAGGACGGTCAGATCGAAGATGCCGCGGGAGGTCAGACGCAGCAGGATGCGGAAAGCATGGGAAACCGAATCGGCGCGGAAGAAGACCCAGGCCACCGAAGTCATAGCAAAGGTGCAGCCGACGGTGCACAGCTTATGGACAAAGCCGGTGATGGGGTTGGCATCCAGCTTGTCGCGCAGGGGCTTGAGGATGGGGCGCAGCATACGTCCGGCCACCTGATAACCGCCATGGAGCAGACCCCAGGCCAGGTAGTGGTTGGCGGCACCGTGCCACAGACCGCTGACGGCAAAGACGATCATCTGGTTAAGATAGAGACGGAAGATTCCCTTGCGGCTGCCGCCCAGAGGGAAGTAGAGATAGTCGCGGAACCATGTGGAGAGGGAGATATGCCAGCGTCTCCAGAACTCCTGGATGGAGGCGGAGAAATAAGGGGTGTCAAAGTTTTCGGTGACACGCAGACCAACCAGAAGGCCTGCGCCTACCGCCATGTCGGAATAGGAAGAGAAATCGCAGTAGATCTGCAGGGAATAGGCCAGAATGGCCACGGCGGTCTGCAGGCCGCCAAAACTCTCGGGTGCGGCATAGACGGTGGCTACAATGACCGAAAGCTGATCGGCCAGCACCATCTTCTTAAAGAGACCGAGGAGGAAACGTGTGATGCCGGTCTTGACCATGGTGCTGTCGGGATCTTGGCTTTCCTTATGGGTTTTGATCTGGGGCAGCAGGTGGCCGGAACGGGCGATGGGGCCCGACAGTACGGCAGGGAAGAAGCTGACGAAGAGCGCAAAATCGATGAGGTCATGTTCCGCAGCGCGATCACCGCGATATAGGTCAATGAGGTAGCCGGTGACGGTAAAAAGATAGAAAGAGATACCCAGAGGCTGCACAAAAGCAGGCAGCTCGATGGGAGACATACCCAGACGTACAAGTACAGACGAAAGGATCTGCCCTGTGAATTGCAGATATTTGAACAGGAAGAGCATACCAAAGGCGCTGCACAGGCCAAGGGTCAGAATGCCCTTCTTGTGTTCGGGACGTTTCTCCATCCAGAGGCCCAGTCCCCATGCAGCCAGAGTGGCAGCAAAGAGATAGGGGCTGTGGCTGGGCATACAGCGGATGTAGAAGATCCAGCTGACCGCCAGCAGAAAGAGATTGCGCATCCTGCCCGGCAGCAGCCGATGGATCAGCGCAGTGCCTGCGGTCATGGTGATATAGTTAAGGGATTGTGGGTTCATAGCGTCTTTCCTTTCTGCCCGAATTGGGCGTATACATTTTTATTATACTGTAGAGAGAACAAAAAAGAAAGCCCTGTCGCTATGCCGCATACAGAGGGTTGACCGTCTGTGGCAGGGGGTGTAAACTGGAGAAAAAGGTAGAAGGAGGCAGGTTCATGCCTATTTATGATATTTCTCAGCCGGTGCTGTCCTGCAGTGTTTATCCCGGCGATCCGACGCCGCAGATGCAGCCTCTCTGCCGTATGAGCGAGGGGCAGCTCTATAACCTTACGGCCTTCTCCATGTGTGCCCACAACGGTACTCATGTGGATGCGCCCTTCCATTTTATCAAAGATGGAAAAACCATCGAGCAGATTCCGTTGGAGACCTGGGTGGGAGAATGCTTTTTGGTACGGCGTACAGGAGCGCTGACGGCCGGAGATGCACGGGAGATTCTGCATCATGCGGAAGCTGCCGGGGCGGCAGAACGCATCCTGATCGCCGGAGATGCCGTTGTAACGGCAGAGGCAGCTCGAGTTTTTTCCGAGAGCAACATCCGTCTGGTGGGTGTTGAAGGGCCGTCGGTCGGCCCTGTGGAAGCGCCCATGGAAGTCCATCTGATCCTGCTGAAAAAAGAGATCGTCCTGCTGGAGGGTCTGGTATTGCAGGACATTCCCGAAGGCAGATATCTCCTCAATGCCGCACCGCTCAATCTGGAAGGTTTCGACGGCGCACCCTGCCGCGCCTGGCTGATGACAGTATGATATGAGAAACAGCCCTATGCGATCGCACAGGGCTGTTTGTGTGTATAAGGTGGATTAAGTTGAAAGACCGACAAGCGTTAGCTTGTCGGTCTTTCTGGTACGGGTAGTGGGACTTGAACCCACACGCCGAAGCACAGGAACCTAAATCCTGCGTGTCTGCCAATTTCACCATACCCGCGTATTTGATTTTGCCATAACAGAATACCACAAAATTGTATTTCCGTCAACAAAAGAAAGACCTCAGAGAAGCTCTCTGAGGTCTTGGGAATATCTTAGTCTTTCAGCTTGTTGAGAGCCTTCTTATCGACCTGCTCCTGCTGGTTATGGTTGGGGTTGCCCTTACCGCGGCGCAGGACCTTGCAATCGCTGCAGGGGAAAACTTCGGGGGAATCGGGGTTGTTCTGCAGACGGACGCGGCAGTTGCCCTTGAGGAGAGAGACATCCATAACGGTGCCCTTGCCCTTGGGGGTGTCGACCAGCGAATCGGCTGTGGGAGAAGTCTTGATCAGCTCCTGATAAGCCTCGTTTTCATACTTGAGGCAGCACATCAGGCGGCCGCAGGTACCCGAGATCTTGGTGGGGTTGAGGGACAGACCCTGATCCTTGGCCATGTTGATGGAAACAGGCTGGAAGTCGTCCAGGAAAGTGGAGCAGCAGAGGGGGCAGCCGCAGATACCCAGACCGCCGACCATCTTGGCGGCATCACGTACGCCGATCTGGCGCAGCTCGATACGGGTACGGAAGACCGAAGCCAGATCCTTGACCAGGTCACGGAAGTCGACGCGGCCATCTGCCGAGAAGTAGAAGAGGATCTTGCTGTGGTCGAAGGTGTATTCGACGGCGACCAGCTTCATGGCCAGCTCGTGCTTACGGATCTTCTGTTCGCAGACGGTGAAGGCTTCCTTCTCCAGACGCTCGTTGGTGCGGAGGATTTCCAGGTCTTCTTCGGTGGCAATACGAACCAGCTTCTTGAGGGGCTGGCTGATGAGGCCATCTTCGACCTCACGGTTGGGAATGACGGTCTCGCCGCATTCGATGCCGCGTGCGGTCTCTACGATGACACGCTTGCCCATGGGGATCTCATGACCCATGGGATCAAAATAATAGATCTTGCCGACTTTTTTAAATCGGACGCCGATGATTTCTGTCATAGGGTTTATTTA
Source organism: Clostridia bacterium (assembly GCA_017560175.1). GTDB lineage: Bacteria > Bacillota > Clostridia > Oscillospirales > Butyricicoccaceae > RGIG1902. The sequence goes on from JAFYOK010000097.1 coordinate 4,000, forward strand.
CTCCTGTTGATCGTGCCGCAAAAGGCTGCCAGCTGGCTGGACAGTGCAAAGACCGAGCCATTGTTATCTGTCAGCTTGTCCTTTTGCTGCTGAATATATTCATAAACGGAAACATAATACCGGGCACGCTGTGGGTCACGCAGGGCGGCCTTGGTCAGCGCTTCGGTGACTGCGGTATAAAAATCGCCGTATTCGCTTCGGGTAAAGGAAGAAGCCGCCAGACAGATCTCCATCATACGGAGAGGGCTGCCGGTCAGGCTGTTTACAAAATCTCCGGCCATGAGAACCGGCTTGGGCAGGCCCTTGTCCAGCTGGAGCAGCGCCTGTCCGATGGAACCGCCGCAGTTCTGCGCGGCAGAACGCAAATCGCTGGGGGAATACTTGATATCTTCCGACGGATGGGCCGCGATCCACTCTTCCACCACGGCAGGGGAAAGGGGTTCGAGGGCATAGGTGCGGCAGCGGGAGCGGATGGTCTGGAGCAGCGACATGGCATTCTCACACGTCAGGATAAAGACGGTGGAGGTCGGCTCTTCCAGAACCTTGAGCAGAGCATTCTGCGATTCCGGTGTCAGCAGGTCGGCCCGATTGAGGATAAAGACCTTAAAGGGGCTCTGGCTGGGACGGATAAAGCTCTTGCTGCGCAGCTCGCGGATATTCTTGATCTTATGGTTTTCATCCGAAGGAACATCATAGAAAAGAATGTCGGGATGAGAACCGGCTGCCGCCTGCAGACAGGAAGGACAATGTCCACAGGGTTTGTCTTCACGGGCGCGGCATAAAAGAGCTGCGGCAGCGTAGGCCGCCGCAGTTTTCTTACCGGAACCGTAAGGGCCGTCGAAGATGACGGCTGTACCCAGATCGCCGGCCTGTGCGGCACGCTTGATCTGGTTGTTGCCGAGCAGATTAGTACTTTTCAAAACGCTCGACCGGCAGGATAAAGATGGTGGCGCCGCCGACAACGACCTCAATGGGCATTGTGGGATAGAAGCTCAGACCGGGTTCGGCCGAAGGAGCGATCATCTGCTTGCGGCTATGGGAATTGGACTTGATGACGGAGAGTGCGGTCTCGACCTTATCATCGTCGACACCGAGCAGAACGGTGACGTTGCCTGTGCGGAGAAAACCGCCGGTGGTGGCCAGCTTGGTGATCGAGAAGCCGCTCTTCATCAGAGAGTTGATGACGGTGGGCGCATCATCGGCATTCAGGATGGCAATGATCATTTTCATAAAGACGTACCTCCTTTGAGTGTTTTATATCAGTATATTGACTCACTTTTGATGGTATGCGGAAAGAAATCCAACCTTCCACATCTATATTGTATCATGATTCGTCCAAAATGACAAGATGGAAGAAAAAGGCTATTCGTAGCGGCGTTCAACGGTATCGGGAACGAACATGGGAGAAACCTCCATGCGTACCGAAGCACCGATGTGGCAGTCGATATTGGAAAGATCGACAGTGGTATGGGTGGTGCCGATATGGCCGACGATGCGGGCCTTCTTGCCGTCTACTGTGACATACTGATTACGGCGGCGGAAGATGCGGGAAAGATCGCTGAGGGCATAACGGATACAGTCGCGGAAGCGGAAAGAATCGCGTGCTTTTTCGACGCCGAAGCCGTCAGCAGTACCGACCGGGATGATGCCCAGTTTGGTGGGCTTTTTGGTGACGAATACGCTGCCGTAGCCGACACCGTGGCCCTTGGGCAGCCAGCGGATTTCCGAAATCTCGCTGCAGAGGATGCCTGTGCGCTTGAGGCCGCTGACACCCTTGGCTGTGGTACGACCGCTGATGGCTGAGCCGATGCGGACGGCATCCAGAGTGCTGTCCAGACCGCAGGAGAAGAGAGCGGCTGTATTGGCATCGTGGAGCATGCCGGGGTCAAAGCCTGCCTTACGGACGGCTTCTGTGACCTGAACGAACTTCTGATGCTGTTCACGGGTCTTGGCGGCATCGAGATAAGCACAGGGGAAGTGGGTATACATACCAGTGACGTTGAGGCTGGGCATATAGCCAAAGACCGAAGTGATGCGCTCCAGTTCGCCCGGCTCAAAGCCGTAGCGGCCCATGCCGGTATCGATCTTGATGTGGACATCACAGGATACGCCCCTCTGTTCGGCCATGCCGCTGAGCGCAACGGCAGCATCGTAGGAGCCGACCGAAGCGGTGGCGCAGGCTTCGAGGATCTTTTCGATATCCTCCGGGCAGGCTGTGGAGCGAAGGATGAGGATCTCTTCCTCCTCTGCACCCAGGTGGCGCAGCTTGATGGCATCCTCGGGCTCGGTGACGGCCAGTTTGCGGACGCCGCACTGGCGCAGGATGGGATAGATCTCCTTCAGGCCCATGCCGTAAGCATTGGCCTTGAGAACGGCGATGAACTCGGCATCTCCGGCCAGCTCGCGGATGCGCTCGATGTTGGAGATGATCTTATCGGTTTCGATCAACAGATATTTCATAACGGTATCCCCTTTTTCTCTGTCTGTTGGAAAAGGTTATTTTTCGTCGGCAGGCTTATCGTTTTCCTGCAGCTGAACGGGGGCGCGCTCGACAGGCTTGTTTTCCTTTTCGGCAGCCTTGCGCTTACGGCTGATGACGATCTTGCGGCGGATCTCACGGGCAGCGGCCAGGCCCTTGTTGAGGACCAGGTCGACAGCAGGCTTATAGACCATTTCGAACTCGCCGCAGAACTCGCAGAGGTCGCCCGAGAAGCCCTTCTTGAAGAGGTACAGGCCGTAGAGAGGATTGTCGGGAGTCAGGTCGCCCGAAACACCGCGGAAGTCGTAAATGTCACACTTGGTCTCCAGAGACCACTTGATCATCTCCCACTGCAGCTGATAGTTGGGCATGACGTTACGGTAGGCATTGGAAGATGCACCGTAGAGATACCAGACCTTATTACCGAACTGGATAGCCAGTGTGCCGGCAATGGCGCGGCCTTCCCAGAAAGCCATGTAGAGGCGTGCGTTCTCGCCCAGCTCGTCCATAATGCTTTCGAAATAAGCCTTGGGGCGGACGATGAAGCCGTCGCGGGTGCCGGTCTCGTCCATGATCTTGGAGAAAGTTTCAAGCATTTCCTTGCCGCAGAGGCGGACTTCAACGCCCTTGCGGACCGACAGACGCAGGTTGTAGCGGGTCTTGGAATGGAAAGCCTGCAGCAGTTCGTCCTCTGTCTTATCCTTGACATTGAGGCGGAAGACGTAGCCGGGCTGAACGCCCTCGAAGTTCTTGCTGCCGAAGTGGCGGGTATAGCCCAGCTTTTCCATGATGCGGATGTATTCTTCATCCGAGCTGAGGATGTCGGGATCCATCTTGAGGGCATAGGACTTGTGCTTCTTGGCCAGGGCACGCATACCTTCGGTCAGCTCACGCAGCGTCTCCTCGTCGTGGGGATCGCAGACAGGGCCGCGAGCCGAATACATCAGGGTGTAGGGGACCATGGGCATCTTGCGGATCAGTACCGACATGGCGCCCTTGATCTTGCCGTCGTTGCCGCGGACAGCAACCGCCTGGAAGTCCCAGGCCGACTTGACCTTGGCCCAGCGGGAGGACTGCAGGAAGTGGCCCTTGGGGTGGTTTTCGATAAAGGCCTCAAACTCGGCCAGGGTATTCTGATTGATGATCTCAAACATAAGATCGCCTCCAAATAAACTCAATAAATCTATATCGGGATGGATCGGCAGGTGCGCCGACCGCATATTCTTTCAACTTATAGTTTACAACAAATACGCCGAAAAAGCCATAGGAAATCCTCAAGTTTATAGGGAATCGGGGGAGTGGTTGAAAGGGAAAAGCAGCTGTGGTATACTGACGGTAGCAGAATTGAAAACCCTTATAAAATCATACAGAAAAAAGGAAGAGTGATTCTTATGAACAAGACCATTGCATTTATTGGCAGCGGCAACATGGGCGGCGCCATCATTGGCGGCATCATTTCGGCCGGCCTGGTCGAGCCTCAGAATATCATCGCCGCCGACCCCTCCGACAAGGCTCGTGAGAGCCTGCAGGAGAAGTATGGCATCCGTGTCACCACCGATAATCTGGAAGCTGTTAAGGATGCAGATATCGTATTCCTGGCTGTCAAGCCCCATATCTATCCCATCGTCATCGAGCAGATCGCCGGCACACTGAGCCGTGAGGCCGTTGTTGTCACCATCGCTGCAGGTCAAACCCTGGCCAACATGGCTAAGATGCTGGGTGAAGGTGCAAAGGTCGTCCGCACCATGCCCAACACACCTGCGCTGGTCGGTGAAGGCATGGCAGCCCTCTGCCCCAACGGCAATGTCACAGCAGAAGAGTTTGCCGATGTCGAGGCTATTTTCAACAGCTTTGGTAAGTGCGAGCGCATCACAGAAGATCTGTTTGATGCTGTTGTCGGTGTCAGTGGTTCTTCTCCTGCCTATGTTTATATGTTCATCGAGGCTATGGCCGATGTTGCTGTTGCCGAAGGTATGCCCCGTGAGAAGGCTTACAAGTTTGCAGCACAGGCCGTTCTGGGTTCTGCCAAGATGGTTCTGGAAACCGGCCGTCATCCCGGCGACCTGAAGGATATGGTCTGTTCTCCCTGGGGCACCACCATCCGTGCTGTTATGGAACTGGAGCGCACAGGTATGCGCGGCAGCGTCATGTCCGGTATGCAGGCATGTATTGATAAGTCGAAGGCTATGTCCAAATAATCTGGCTCTCGAAACACTTTGTTGGTTTCTCGAGCCAAAAGGTTCCGGCCTGCGGACCGGATTTCGCGGTTGCTCTGCGGAGCATCTCGCAGGTTAGTGTGATTTTTCGCCGCACATGTCGCCGAAAAATCCAATTGGTTAAAGGCGAAGGAGAAA
>JAFYOK010000098.1 GCA_017560175.1 Clostridia bacterium
CATAGCACTGGTCAAAGATACGTTCGGGCAGGACGGTGATGCCTTCGGAGAAATCGACACGGGTCAGCGCCTTGCACCAGTAGAAGGCGCGGCTGCCGATGGACTTGAGGTTCCCGGGCAGCTGAACGCTCTCCAGAGCCGAGTCCCAGCAGAAGGCATCGGCGCCGATATGGGAAACGCTGTCGGCAATGGACAGGGTTTTCAGGTTGAGCAGCGAGCTGAGAGCATAATCGCCGATGGAGGTAACGCCATCTTTGACGATGACGGTGCGGACACGGTCACGCTCATCGGCCCAGGGTACATCGTAGGCCGAGAGGTAATTGTCCATATCACCTGTACCTGCAATGGTCAGGGTGCCGTCGCCGCGCAGTTCCCATGTGACGGCTTCGCCGCAGCTGCCGCTGCCGACGATCAGCTGATCGAGGGTGCCGCCCATATAGACCTTGTCGGCATTCTGCGGATATACGTTGCCGGTGCCCAGTGTGATGGCTTCCCACTGGAGCTGATTGCCGACGAAATATACCGTCTGCAGGCCATAACAGTCGTTGAATGCACCGGTTTCAATATCTGTGATACCGGCAGGAATGGTGATGGTGGTCAGCGCGGTGCAGTCGGCAAAGGCCAGCTGCTCGATGACGGTGACGGTATTGGGCACGACGTATTCGGTCAGTTCGGCCGCTGCAGGGCAGAGGATCAGGTTGGTCATGTCCTTATTGTAGAGGACACCCTGTGCATCTGTGGTGTAATACAGGTTGGCCGGGTCGACGGTGATGGTCTCCAGACCTTCGCAGAGGGTGAAGGCACGATCACCGATGGAGGTGATGGCCGCCGAAATCTCAATGGAGGTCAGGCCTGTATTTCGGAAAGCAAAGTCCCCGATGGAGGTAACGCTGCTGGGAATGGAAACGGTGGTCAGATTTACACACTCGGCCAGAATGTTGCTGCCGATGGAGGTGATGCCGTCGGCAATGGCAGCCTCGGTGATAAACTCGTTATAGGTGACCCAGGGATTATCCGCCGCGGTGGGAAGATCCGCCATGGCGCCGCTGCCCTTCAGGGTCAGCTTACCTTCGTCAGCCAGTTCCCAGGTGAGGTTATCGCCCAGGTTGCCCGATGCGATGATGGCTTCGGTCTCGCCGGCGTAATGTACGACAGCGTTATTCAGATACTGGTTGCAGTAATTGTCGATGACAACGACCTTCCACATGACTTCATCGCCGTTAAAGTAGATATGGGCCAGCGATTTACATTCGTTAAAGACAAAACCTTCGATCTTGGCCAGGGTGGAAGGCAGAGAGATGCTTACCAGATCATAGCTGTTGGCAAAAGCGCCGTACTCCAGAATGGTAACTCCTTCGGGAATGACCACCGAGGTCAGGTCGGTGTAGGAAAATGCACTGCGGGGAATGGAGGTCAGCTTGTCATTGAGGGTCAGGCTGCGGAGGCCTGTGCTGCTGAAGGCGCCCTCGCCCAGGGTGGTAACGCTATCGGGGATGATGACCTCGGTCAGCATCTGGCAGCCGAAGAAGGCTTCGTAGCCGATGGTGGTGATGCCTTCGTGGAACTCGATGTCTGCCAGGTTGTCGCAGTAAGCAAAGGCAGCCATATCAATGACCTCAAGGCTCTTGGGCAGCTCGACTGAAGGCAGGCTCACGCAGCCCTGGAAGGTACCCATCAGCTCGGTGATGCCTTCG
>JAFYOK010000010.1 GCA_017560175.1 Clostridia bacterium
TACATGGAGCTGCGTAAGTTCGGCGGCGTTGTCCATTCCGGCTACGGCATCGGCTTCGAGCGCCTCATCATGTACTTGACAGGCATGGGCAACATCCGCGACGTCCTGCCCTTCCCCAGAACTGTCGGCAACATCAGCATCTAATTACATTTATATATGATTATCGGAATTGATATCGGCGGCAGTACGACCAAGATCGTCGGCTTCGACGGTGAAAAGATCTTCTCGCCGCTGATGGTCAAGGCCAGCGACCCCAAGACATCGGCCTATGGTGCCTTTGGTAAGTTCCTGCTGGAAAACGGCCTGGAACTTACCGATGTCGAAAAGATCATGGTGACCGGTGTTGGCTCAAGTTTTCTGCCCAACCATATTTACCAGATCGAAACACACAAGGTCGATGAGATCACTGCCATCGGTATGGGCGGCCGTTTCCTTTCAGGTCTCGACCGTGCAGCCGTTGTCAGCATGGGTACCGGCACAGCCATCATCGGTGTTGATGAAAAGGGCATCCGCCATATCGGCGGTACGGCGTTGGGCGGAGGTACCGTCATTGGTATCTGCGACAAGCTGATCGGTGTCCGCGATATTAACCATATCGTTGATCTGGCCGAAAAGGGAGACCTGCGTCAGGTCGACCTGACCATCGGTGATATTTCGTCGGAAGATGTTTCCAACATGACCGACAGCATCACCGCATCCAACTTTGGCCGCGTATCCGACCTGGCCGAACCTGCCGACCTGGCCATGGGCGTCCTCAACATGGTCTTCCAGACCATCGGCATCGTTGCCTCTCTGGCAGGCCGCAGCTGCGGTCTCGACCGCATCGTTCTGAGCGGCAATCTGTCCAAGGTTCGCCTGGCCCCCAAAGTATTCAAAGATGTCGAGACCCTGTATGGGGTCGAGTTCATCGTCCCCGAAAATGCCGATTTTGCCACCGCCATCGGTGCGGCCATTTCGGGTAAATAAGCATTTGTATTTTCTGCAAATATACAAACAATATCTGAAGGAGAGAATCACAATGGATATTCGTAACGCAAGCAAGGAAGAACTGCTGACTCTGAAGGCAGAACTGACAGCTCAGTATGACGAGTGCTGCGCAAAGAACCTCAAGCTGAACATGGCCAGAGGTAAGCCCGGCGCAGACCAGCTCGACCTGAGCAAGGATTTGCTCACAGTCATCGCTACAAATGAAGATACAGTTATGGACGGTACCGACCTCCGCAACTACGGCGGCCTGGACGGCATCCCCTCCTGCAAGGCTCTGTTCGCAGAACTGCTGGGCACAAAGCCCGAGAACGTTCTGATCGGCGGCAACGCATCCCTGACCATGATGTATGACAACATGATGCGTCTGTGGGTCTTTGGCGACTGCAACGGCTCCACACCCTGGAGCAAGCTGGAGAAGGTCAAGTTCTTGTGCCCCGTTCCCGGTTATGACCGTCACTTCTCCATCTGCCAGCAGCTGGGCATGGAGATGATCCCCGTTCCCATGGATGACAACGGCCCCGACATGAACATGGTCGAAGAGCTGGTCAAGGACGAGGCTGTCAAGGGTATCTGGTGCGTTCCCAAGTACTCCAACCCCTCCGGTGCTGTCTACTCCGACGAAGTCATCCAGCGTTTCGCTGCTCTGAAGCCCGCTGCTAAGGACTTCAAGATCATGTGGGACAACGCTTACGTCGTTCACCACCTGACAGACGAAGAAATCGAGATCCTCGACATCTTCGAAGAGGCTAAGAAGCACGGCAACGAAGACATGATCTTCATGTTTGCTTCTACATCCAAGATCACATATCCCGGTGCCGGTGTTGCATGCATGGTCGCTTCCGAGAACAACATGAAGTGGACAAAGAAGCTGCTGGGCGTTCAGGCTATCGGCCCCGATAAGATCAACCAGGCTCGCCACGTCAAGTTCTTCGGCAACGCTGCAGGCGTTAAGGAGCACATGAAGAAGCACGCTGCTATCCTGGCTCCCAAGTTCCAGATGGTTCTGGATATGCTGGAGCAGAATCTGCAGGGCACAGGCGCTACATGGCTGGCTGCTAAGGGCGGCTACTTCATCAGCTTCGACCTGCCCGGCTGCGCTACACGCATCTTCGAGCTGTGCAAGAATGCCGGTCTGGTCATGACAGACGCCGGCGCTACATGGCCCTATGGCAAGGATCCTCAGGACAGCAACCTGCGTATCGCTCCCTCGCTGCCCCCCGTTTCCGAGCTGAAGGATGCTATGGAAGTCTTCTGCATCTGCGCTAAGCTGGCTGCAGTCGAGAAGGCTCTGGGCTAATTTAAGCAACAGAATATCATTCCATATAGGGAAAAGCCCCGTCTTCGGACGGGGCTTTTTCTGTAAATAACCGGAAAAAGATTACATTTATTTCCTGTTTTGGCGAATGGGTTCGACCAGAATCCCCATAGAAAAAGGGCGGATGGACGGAAGATATGGGGAAGAAACAAAGGAGAAGTCGAACCCTGTCAGGTCGGGTCGGACGGTTCAGGTGGACATTCCGGGTGGCTTATGCCAAAATATAGTCAGGGGAAACCCATAACAAAGAACAGGAGGACACAGAGATGGAGGGAGCTGCGATACAGATGAAGAAGGTGCTGACCGATCAGGAGGGGGAACGGTTGGAACTGGAGTACCGTCTATTGGAGGGCTTTGTGACCCTTGAACAGGAAAGGGTGCCGACCTACGGCATTGGGATCACAGGCCGGAACGGAGAAGCCTGTGCCGTATCCGATATTTCATCCGACCGCAGTGCCGTCTGTGCGCTGCTCCATATCTTGTGGGAAATGGACGTAACGCCGATTGGTTTACAAGATATTGTGCAGGACTATATTGAAAATTAAGTTTTATAATGGTATAATTTCCAAAGATAGAGAATTTCGATTAGAGCCTATGCCATAGGGAAAAGCAAGGCCCTTCGGCCGGCGTCTGTTTTTGGAGGTAATACTTTATGAAATGTCCCTTCTGTGGTTATTCAGAAAGCAAAGTCGTCGATTCCAGACCGACCGATGAAGGCAGCAGCATCCGCCGCCGCCGTGAGTGTCTGTCCTGTGCCAGCCGTTTCACCACATACGAAACAGTGGAATATCTGCCCATTATCGTTGTCAAGAAGGATGGTTCCCGTCAGACCTTCGATCGCAGCAAGCTGCTGAGCGGTCTGGTCAAAGCCTGCGAAAAGCGCCCGGTCTCTCTGGCCCAGCTGGAACAGGTGGTCACCGATATCGAGCTGAATATTTCCAATTCGCTCAATCGTGAAGTCACCAGCGAATACATCGGTGAGCTGGCCATGAAGCAGCTCAAGGCCATCGACGAAGTTGCCTATGTCCGTTTTGCGTCGGTCTATCGTCAGTTCAAGGATATCAATACCTTTATGGACGAGCTGACCAAGCTGCTGAAAAACTA
>JAFYOK010000099.1 GCA_017560175.1 Clostridia bacterium
AATACAAAAAGAAAAAGCCGTACTCTCGTACGACTTTTCTTTTTGGTGATCCATCGGGGATTCGAACCCCGGACACCCTCCTTAAAAGGGAGATGCTCTGCCAGCTGAGCTAATGGATCATATTCAGTTTAAACCTTAATTTGGCTGGGGCAGCGGGATTTGAACCCACGAATGCCAGAGTCAAAGTCTGGTGCCTTACCGCTTGGCTATACCCCAACAACAAACATAAAAAATCCGCTCGTCAGAGCCGTTATTAAGATATCAGCGCTCACAAGCGGAAAAAATGGGGTGGATAAACGGATTCGAACCGTCGGCCTCCAGAGCCACAATCTGGCGCTCTAACCAACTGAGCTATACCCACCACATATTGGCGTGCCTGGAGAGACTCGAACTCCCAACCTACTGCTTAGAAGGCAGTTGCTCTATCCTGCTGAGCTACAGGCACATATTAAGTTATAATGAACAGGGTCAATTTCACAGGACCTGCTCTCAATGGAGCGGGTGATGGGAATCGAACCCACGTGTTCAGCTTGGAAGGCTGACATTCTACCATTGAACTACACCCGCATGTCAGCTTAGTTATAATAGCATGGTTCAATTGATATGTCAATACCTATTTGAAAAGTTTTTTCGAAATCCCCGCAGGAAATCTCCTGCGGGGATGGATATACGTTACTTGCTTTCCAGAATGGTCTGTTCTCCGTCGGAGGTCAGTGCCAGAGCGGTCAGCGGTGCGAGGTAGGAGGCAATAATCTTGGAAGCTGCCTTGTCCTCGACTTCCTTCTCGATGAGGCGGCGCAGATTGCGTGCGCCAAACTTGACCGAGTAGGATTTTTTTGTCAGGTAATCCACAGCCTGTGCATCCCAGGTGAAGGTGATGCCGCTGCGCAGGAGGCCCTGCTGCAGGTCGCGCAGCATGATCTCGCAGATGGCGTGGAAGTTCTCTTCGGTGAGGTGGTTGAAGGGAACGATCTCATCGATGCGGTTGAGGAACTCGGGACGCATGATCTCCGAGAGGGCACTCAGCGCCTTGTCACGACCCTGCTGGGTGACGGTATGGCCAAAGCCGACGGTGCCGCTGGTGCGATTGGAACCGGCATTGGAGGTCATGATGATGACGGTGTTTTCAAAGGAGACCTTGCGGCCCTGTGCATCGGTGGCACGGCCGTCATCGAGGATCTGCAGCAGAATGTTGAGGACATCGGGATGTGCCTTCTCGATCTCGTCAAAGAGGACGACCGAGTAGGGACGGCGGCGGATCTTTTCGGTCAGCTGACCGGCTTCATCATAGCCGATATATCCCGGAGGCGCACCGATCAGCTTGGAGACCGAGTGCTTTTCCATATATTCGCTCATGTCCAGGCGAATGAGGGCATCTTCGCTGCCCTGCAGGTCGGTGGCCAGGCACTTGACCAGTTCGGTCTTACCGACACCGGTAGGGCCGACAAACATGAAGGAAACCGGCTTGAGCTTGTTCGAAACGCCGGCTCTGCGGCGGCGGATGGCTGAAGCAACGGCTTCGATGGCTTCATCCTGGCCGACAACGCGGGCCTTGAGGCGTTCTTCCAGCTTCATCAGGCGTTCAAAGTCCTGCTCACGAACCTTGCTGGCCGGGATCTTGGTCCACAGTTCGATAACGCGGGCCAGATCATCGATGGACAGGGTGGGGGTGGGCAGGCTCTCCAGCTCATGGAGGCGGCCTTCCAGCTGCAGTTCGCGGGAACGCATTTCGGCGATCTTGGCGTAGCGCTGGTCCAGCTGCTCATCGGACAGGGGGCCTTCGCTTTCATCCGACATCAGCTGTTCTCGCTCGGAAGTCAGCAGCTGCAGCTGCTGACGGGCCGAAAGGGTCTCGTTGATAACCGAACTCTTGAGGTTAAGATCAGAGCAGGCTTCATCCAGCAGGTCGATGGCCTTGTCGGGCATGAAACGGTCGCTGATGTAGCGGTCGGCCAGATAGACAGCCTGACGAATGACTTCGTCGGGAACGACAACGCCATGGTAGGTTTCGTAGTAGTTCTTAACACCGCGCAGGATCTCAAAGGTTTCTTCCAGACCAGGCTCGTTGATGGTGACCGGCTGGAAACGGCGCTCGAGGGCGGTATCTTTTTCGATGTGCTTACGGTATTCCTTAAAGGTGGTGGCACCGATGACCTGGATCTCGCCACGGGAGAGGGCAGGCTTGAGGATATTGGCAGCATTCATCGAGCCTTCGGCATCGCCTGCGCCCACCAGATTATGGACTTCGTCGATGAC
>JAFYOK010000100.1 GCA_017560175.1 Clostridia bacterium
ATCTTCATCGGCATAAACTTCATGCCGTCTTCTTCGATCATGTCGTCTGTGGGTTTGAAGCCGAGGGCGGTATAGAAGGGTACAGCATAGGGAGAAGAATTGACCGTAATGGTGTTGAACTCGGGATCCAGCAGCTTGCCGTCGGAAACCGCCTTCTTGACCAAAGCTGTACCGATGCCGCGGCGATGGTATTCGCCGTCGACGAAAAGCAGGGAAATATGGTTGAGACCGCGCATGGCCATAACACCAACCAGATAATCATCCTCGAAAGCACCCCAGAAGGTCAGGTTGCCTTCGCCCTGCTGCATAATCATATATTCAAGATCAATAAAACGCCAGAATTCCTCAATGCCTTCCTGGGAATAATCGGGAGCTTCAAACTCCGCAAAGACCTCCCAGACCAGCGCCAGGGCCTCTTCCAAAGCCTCAGGTTCCAGCTTGCGAATTTCTTTTTTGGTACTCAATTTGGGAAACATCTCCTTATAATAATGCCAACGGGAAAATTTAAAAATAGTATACCACATTATAGAGAAAAAGTATATATTTTATCTCGTATTTTTTGCAGTTTTCTTATGGATTTTCCACAAGTTGTGTATAAAAAAGCCCCGCCGAAAAAGCGGGGCATAAATGGCTTATTTTCCGTGTTCATCCATGAGCTTTTTGCCCTTATTCAGAGCAAAATGAGCGGTGGTGATGCAGAGGATCGAGATGGCGATGGAGAAGCAGAATGCGGTGACATATGTGCCTGTCCAGTCGTACAGATAACCGTAAACAGGGCTGACCAGACCGACACCCAGGGACATGGCCATGGAGGTATAGGACATGATCTTGGTGTAATCACGGCTGCCAAAAACAGCACGGGGCAGCAGCGCACCCATGAGGCTGGTGGTCGAAGCGCCGTAACCGAAAACAAAGACCGCCAGCACCAGCAGCCAGCTGCCGATACTTCTGGACAGCATGACCATGACAAGGCCGGTGATGGCCAGAATCTCCGCCAGAGTGATGGCTGCCTTGGCGCCCTTCTTGTCGCTGAATGTACCCAGGGTCAGCTTGCCCAGAGTCGAACCGATCAGCGAAACGGAGGTCAGTGTTGCACCAAAAGTAGCACCCAGACCGATGACAGAAGCATAGGTGGTGATGTGGTTGGTGATGTTGTAAACGATACCGAAGCAGGGTACACAGATGAGGGTCGCAATAAAGGCAGGGGACTTAAAGGCAATCTCGGCGGGTACGCCGGTTACCTTGTTCTCTGTCTTGCCACCCTTTGCCTCTTCGGCCTCTTCTGCGCCGTAAGGCTTCATGCCCTTATCTTCAGGCTTGAGGCTGACCAGGAACAGGGATACAGGCAGCATGAGAACAGCTGTAAAAATGGCGATAGCCAGATAGCCGCTGCGCCAGGAAGATGCATTGATGATGGCTGCAATGGCCGGGTTGGCGGCAACACCGACAAAAGCACCGATGGCCAGACAGGTGCCGTAAATGGTACCGTTGTTCTTGGCGAACCAGTTGTTGATCATACCAGGAACGGTAGCGCCGCCGTAGAAGGCACTGGACAGACCGATCCATACAGCACAGAGATAAACCTGCCACAGCGCATTGACACGGGACATGGCGGTATAGGCCAGCGCAGCCGAAATGGTGGCCACCGTCAGTACCTTACGCATGCCGTATTTCTGCATCAGCTTGGTGGCTGTGGGGAAGGTCAGCGCACTGGCAAAGGCCGACATGGTCTGATAAAGTGCGATCGAACCGACACCGACGTTCAGCTCCCGGCTGAGAGGCAGATAGAAATTGCCGATGGTGTAGGAAAAAACGCCCAACTGGATGCCAACAATGCAGCAACCGCAGAACATGATGATCCACGCATAGTGGAACCTGGAATTTTTCTTGGTTTCCATAAGAAAACCTCCCTTTTTCTTTTTATTCCAACATATTTATTTTAGCACGCACGAAAAGGTTTGTCGACCAATGTTAAAAAAGGAACAAAAAAGCCGTTCCTTACGGAACGGCTTCTGACTTGTTTTAATTCAATTTCTTTTTAGACTTAGACGCGCTTGCAGGCCTGAACAGCAACACACTTGGGGCCGCCCTGGGTGACGAATGCGCAGGTCAGATCGACCAGTTCGAATGCAGCACCGGGGAATGCCTTGGACAGCATAGCCTGTGCATGACGTGCCTGCTCAACGGTGTCGGCATGGCTGATGGTGATCAGATACTCCTCATTGACGTTGAGGCGCTGGAAGGTCTCAATGCACTTCTCGATGGCCTTATCGAAGTTGCGGCACATCGCAGCCTTTTCCAGGTTCTTGCCGCCTTCGCCCTGTGTCATAACAGGGACCAGCTTGAGCAGACCGCCGACCTTAGCAGCGGTGGGGCTCAGACGGCCGCCGCGGCGCAGATAGTCGAAATCCTGGGGAATGAGGAAAGACTTGTTGTTCTCCATCTGAATCTGCAGCTTCTCCAGAATTTCTTCAATGGACTTGCCCTCATCGGCCAGCTTCTTGGCTGTGCGGACCATCAGGCCGTGGGGGCCGCAAAGGGTCGCCGAGTTGATAACGGTGATGTAGTCCTTATTGGGCATGGTCTCGCGGACGGCGCAGGCACTCTGGTAAGAGCCCGACAGACCGTCGGCCATGGAAATATGCAGCAGAGGATCCTTCTCAGTAGCCTTCTCGAAGAACTCGATCAGCGCACCGGGAGAGGGCTGGGAAGATGTGGGCAGGTTGCCTGCGTAAATGATCTTGACGAATTCCTTGGGCATGATCTCATCCATCTCACGGTAGGTCTCACCGGCGATGGTAACGTTCAGAGGGGCAACACCAATGCCCTTTTCGGCGCCCTGTGCAGGGGTCATCATGCAGGATGTATCTGTGCTGATCTGTACCATATCTCTGTCTCCTATACGGGTTTATTTTCTGTTTATGGCTATAACTTCAAAACTTTAGCATTACTAATATTCTAAAATTATACTACAGGACTCGAAAAATGTCAAAGTTTTTGCTTTTTTGCCCATCACACTGAAAAATCAAACATAAAAAAACGCTCCCACCGGGAGCGCTTTTTTTCATTCAATTGTGGCTCCCAAAGGTTTCTTTCAGAACTTTGATAAAAGCTTCGGCTGCCGGGGAAAGGGGACGATTCTTGCGGTAGACAGCATAGAAATTGCGGTCGAGGGAGGGGCTGTCGTAGTCGAAAGCCAGGATACCGCCCGATGCGATACAGTCTTCGCAGGCATAACGGGAGACGATGGCCAGACCCAGACCGTTCTTAACACCCTGAATAACGCTCTCGGTACTCTGCAGCTGAACCGATACCTTGAGGCTCTGGGGATCAACGCCGATGGAATGGAGGAAGGTCTCCGACTCCTTACGGGTACCCGAACCATATTCACGGGTGATAAAGCGGTTTTCACGGATGATGTCGGGGGTCATAACGCCGTCCAGCGCGCGGAACTCTTCGGTGTTGGGGGCAATGATGACCAGACGGTCCTTGGCAACAGGCTCGAAGACACAGCCGCTCTTTTCAAAAACGGCACCGGTAACACCGACCTCGGCATCCATGTCGATGATGCGGTGAACGACCTCAACGCTGTCAAACTGCTTGATGGACAGGGTCAGCTGAGGATATCCTTCGACCATCTTGGGCATGGCCTTGGGCAGCAGATACTGGGAAGGAACGGTCGATGCCGCAATGTCCAGTGTGCCCTTGACCTGGGTGGAATAGCTCTTGACCTCCTGCATGGCCAGGTCACGCAGATTGAGCATTTCCAGGGCATACTGATAGAAGATCTTGCCCGCCTTGGAAGGATAAACTTCCTTGGTGGAGCGGACGATCAGCTTGGCATCCATCTCATCCTCGAGGGCATTGATGTGCGCACTGACCGTGGGCTGGGAGAGGTAAACGGCTTCGGCAGCTTTAGAGAAACTCTTGAGCTTAACGACGTTGACGAAAACCTCCAACTGTTTTAGGTGCATGGATTCAACTCCTTTATCATGATAAACCTGCCCGTCATGCCGCAGACAGACCTATCGAAAATATTTATAAATCACGTCCGTTGTATCCGTTTTGTTTCTATTGATATTTCGGTCGTAATCCTTTAAAATAAAAATGTATGAATAATTTTAGAGAAGGGAGGCTGAGCCTTGTATGAAAGAAAATCAGAGACTGACCCAGATGGCCAAGAGTGGTGGCTGAGGTGCCAAGATCGGACCGGGTGTCCTGAGCGGAATCCTTTCTAGACTTCCCAAGTTTACCGACAGCAACCTGCTGGTCGGCTTTGATACAAGCGACGACGCCGCTGTATATAAAATCAATGAAGAACTGGCCATGATCCAGACCGTTGACTTCTTCCCGCCTATTGTCGACGATCCCTATGTCTTCGGTCAGATCGCCGCGGCCAATGCCATCAGCGATATCTATGCCATGGGCGGTGTGCCCAAGCTGGCCATGAACCTCATCTGTTTCCCCTCCTGCCTCAAGCTGGATATCATGGAAGAGATCCTGCAGGGCGGCTACAGCAAGGTCATCGAAGCAGGTGCCATCATCTGCGGCGGCCATACCATCGAGGACTCTGAGCCTAAGTATGGTCTGTGTGTCACCGGTTATGTCCATCCCAGAGATATTCTGGCCAACTCCACCGCCAAGGAAGGCGATGTTCTGGTCCTGACCAAGTCGCTGGGTACCGGCGTTCTGTCGACCGCCGCCATGGGCGACTTCCTCACCAAGGAAGACTACAACACCATGGTCAAAATGATGTCCCACCTGAACAAGTATGCCCAGGAGGCCATGATGCCCTGCCGTCCCTCTGCCTGCACCGACATCACCGGCTTCGGTCTGATGGGCCATGCCTACGAGATGGCACACGGCAGTAATCTGACCATCGAGCTGTTCTCCGATCATATCCCTGCCCTGCCCGCTGCGCTGCGTTATGCTCGCGAGGGTCTGGTCCCCGGCGGTGCTTACAACAACATGAGCTACCTGGAAAAGGATGTTGAGTTCAGCAAGAATGTTCCTCTGGAAGTAAGCGACATCATGTATGATCCCCAGACTTCGGGCGGCCTGATGATCGCTGTCAACGAAGCCCGTGTTATGGAGCTGTGCGACCGCCTGACAGCGGCCGGCGAAGAAGCCCACATCATCGGCTACACCAAGAAGTTCGACGGCAAGTCGATCAGAGTTATCTAAGAAACTTCTTTTTATTACCCTGCGGTTAAAAACCGCAGGGTAATTTTTTTGTTTACTTTACGCAGATCTTGCGGAGAGCATCCAGGACAAAATCAACTTCCTCCCCAAAAAATCGATGATTTTTCGGGGACCCCTTTCATTTCCATAGATTTGCGGTAAATCAATCACCGCAAATCAACGCCGAACTGTCGGCGCGGCCCAGAAGGGCCGTTGGGCTTTTACTTTACGCAGATCTTGCGGAGAGCATCCAGGACAAAATCGACTTCCTCGACAGTATTCTCATGGCCGAAGGAGAAGCGGACTGTGCCTGCAGGGAAGGTACCCAGCGTCTGGTGGGCGCGAGGTGCGCAATGGAGGCCGACACGGGTCATAACACCGTAGTTCTGCTCCAGCTCAAAGGCGATGCGTGCATTGTCATCGGCGGTAAAGTCAAGGGAAATGATGGCTGCTCTGCCCTCACGGCCTTCCAGACCGGTGATGCGGACATCCTTCAGTTCCTTAACGCCTTCACGGAAACGCATGGCCAGGTCAAGCTCCTTGTTGGCAATGGCCATAGGCTCCAGTCCTGCATGATACTGCAGGGCGGCGCGCAGACCGATGATGCCGGGCAGGTTCATGGTGCCGGCCTCGAAGCGGTCGGGCATGGACATGGGCATTTCTTCTTTATGAGAAGCGCTGCCTGTGCCGCCGGCGATCAGAGGTGTGGTCGCCTTGACCATGTCATCGCTCAACAGCATACCACCGATACCCTGGGGGCCCAGCAGGCTCTTATGGCCTGTGAAACAGAGGGCATCAATGTGGCAGGCTTCCATATCGATGGGGAAAGTACCTGCCTTCTGGGCGCTGTCGAGGATAAACTTGAGGCCATGCTTATGGCAGATGGCGCCGACCTCTTCGATGGGCAGGAAAGTACCGCAGACATTGGATGCTGCCGTCATAACAACTGCCTTGGTGTTGGGACGGATGAGCTTCTCAACCTCTGCGGGATCCAGGGTGCCGTCCTGGGCACACTGGGCAACACTGAACTCTACGCCCAGCTTCTCCATCTGAACCAGAGGACGCATAACAGCATTGTGCTCCATCGAACTGGTGATGACATGATCGCCGGACTGCAGAAAGCCCTTAATTAAATAATTGAGAGAATAGGTAATGGTGGGGGTAAAGACGACATTCTTGGCCTTTTTGAAGTTGAACATCTTGCCCAGCATCTGACGGGCTTCCAGCACCTGGCCGGAGATCTCATAGGCCTCTTCATAGCCGCCGCGATTGATATTGAAGGCACCGTTGTCCAGCAGGAACTTGACGGCATCAGATACGCCGGGCGCCTTGGGGAAGGAAGTACTTCCGTTGTCAAAGTAAATACGCTTCATATCATGGACTCCTAAAGTTACATTCACCTATCGGTTTTTTCTATAAATAACTTTACCATAAGAAAAATTCTCTATTTTATAGAGATTTTCTATGGCCATTATAAAAGAGTTTTAGACAAAAAGCTACCCGTTTCCAACTTTATTTCAAAAAACTATAACTGCCAAAAGATGTATCGATAAAAAATATTTAACAATCTATGAACAGAAGATTATAATTGAAGTGTAAATTTTTAGGATTGGAGAGATCCCAAATGAAAGACAAGAAAAACCTTCTGATGATCGCCACTGGTCTGATCGTCGGCGCAGCCGCTGTCCTGCTGGTCAAGCTGGGCAACCCTGCAAACATGGGCTTCTGCATCGCCTGCTTCCTGCGTGATATCGCCGGCGGCGTCGGTATGCATGCAGCCGGTGTCGTTCAGTACGTCCGTCCCGAAATCATTGGTCTGATCCTCGGTGCCTTCATC
Organism: Clostridia bacterium; assembly: GCA_017560175.1. Taxonomy (GTDB): domain Bacteria; phylum Bacillota; class Clostridia; order Oscillospirales; family Butyricicoccaceae; genus RGIG1902. The sequence goes on from JAFYOK010000100.1 coordinate 7,019, forward strand.
ATGTCGGTCGCCGGCAAGGAATTCAAGGCCCGCGGCGGCTCTTCCCCCGTCACACGTTTTGTCCTTGGCTTCTTTGTCATGGTCGGCGCGCTGATGTTCCTGGGCTGCCCCCTCCGCATGGTTCTGCGTATTGCAGGCGGTGACCTCAATGCCGTTGTTGGTCTGGTCGGCTTTATCGCCGGTATCCTGATGGGCATCTTCTTCCTCAAGAAGGGCTTCACACTGAAGAGATACTACAACCAGTCCAAGCTGGAAGGCGTCTCCATCGTCTTCATCGCTCTGGCTCTGCTGGGCCTGCTGGTTCTGGTCCCCTCCGTTCTGAAGTTCTCCACAGAGGGCCCCGGCTCCATGCGTGCGCCTGTCATCGCAGCTCTGCTGGCAGGTCTGGTCGTTGGTGCTCTGGCACAGAAGTCCCGTCTGTGCATGGTCGGCGGTCTGCGTGACGTCATCATGTTCAAGGACTTCTACCTGGTTCAGGGCTTCATCGCCATCATCGTCGCTGCTCTGGTCGGCAACGTCCTGATGGGCAAGTTCAACCTGGGCTTCGAAGGCCAGCCTGTTGCTTACAATGACGCTCTGTGGAACTTCCTGGGCATGGCTCTGACCGGCCTCGGTTCCGCTCTGCTGGGCGGCTGCCCCCTGCGCCAGCTGATCCTGGCCGGCGAGGGTAACTCCGACTCCACCATCACCGTTCTGGGTATGGTCGTCGGCGCTGCATTCTGCCACAACTTCGGCCTGGCTTCTTCCGGCAACGGCCCCACAGCTAACGGCCAGATCGCCGTTATCATCGGCTTTGTCGTTATGATCGCCATCGCCCTTGCAAATTCCAGAAAGGATAAGGTATAATTATATGAATACTGTTGACGCAAGAGGCTTCTCCTGCCCCGAACCCCTGATCATGACAAGAGCTGCTCTGGAAAAGGGCCTGCCTCTGGTCGTTATGGTCGACAGCATGACACCTGTCAACAACATCACTCGCTTCGCTACAAATGCCGGCTATAAGGTCGCCTGCAAGAATATCGGCGAAGACTTCGAGCTGACCATCACAAAGTAAAATCTGCCGGTGAGATACAGATCTTCCGGTAATGATCCACCGGAGGTAATCTGATTATGTATTATATCGCCACTTTTTACACCCACCTGGGTGCCATGACCTTCCAGAAGACTCTCAAGGCTATGGGCGACGACACGGCCACTATGATGCCCGTTCCCCGTGCCCTCAGTTCTTCCTGCGGTACTTGTGTCCGCTTTGAAATGGCCTTTGATGCCGCTTCCATGCAGGACGAAGACCTGGAAAAGGTCGTTACTGTAGAGGGCGAAGTATTCACCACCATCTTCGAAACCGAAGAATAAACTGCAGACTTTTTTCAGCCGCCGCGGAAATTTCCGCGGCGGCTTTTTTCTTTATTTTTATAGATTCTGTATGGCTTTTTTCC
>JAFYOK010000101.1 GCA_017560175.1 Clostridia bacterium
GCCGTGACAGCTTCCCTTACACAGGGAAGCCTTCTTTTGTGAGGGGGAATAGATGGGACAGTCGTTAGGCTGTATAATACAAAAAAGCCGCATCCGTTTTCGGATGCGGCTTTGATATTTTCTGTTACAATCCCAGAACGGCGGTGGCGATGGTCAGATAAATGATCAGCGACAGGGCATCGACGATGGTCGAAATGAAGGGATTGGCCATAACGGCAGGGTCTAATTTCAGACACTTGGCCAGAATGGGCAGGGTACAGCCGACCAGCTTGGCCATGATGACGGTGGCGTAGAGGGTCAGGCAGATGACAAGGGCGACCGGGATGGTCAGCTTGTCGAAGATCAGCAGCTTGGCAAAGTTGGCCACAGCCAGTACAGCACCGGCGATGACGGCGACACGGGCCTCTTTCCATAAGATGGCCGGCAGGTCGGGGAGATCAACATCGCCCAGCGACAGGGAACGGATGATGGTGGCCGAAGCCTGGCTGCCCGAGTTACCGCCTGTGGAGGTCAGCATGGGGATATAAGCCGTCAGAACGACGCAGGCGGCCAGCGACTCCTCAAAGGAGGTCAGAATGATACTGGTGAAGGTGGCCGACAGCATCAGAACCAGCAGCCATACGATTCGGGATCGAACCAGCTCAAAGACGCCGGTCTTGAGGTAGGGCTTGTCTGTGGGGGTGACCGCCGACATCATAGCAATGTCTTCGGTGGCCTCTTCTTCGATGACATCCAGCGCATCGTCGAAGGTGATGATACCGACCAGACGCTGCTCTTTGTCGACAACAGGCATAACCGAGAAGCCGTACTTACTCAGAGTCTGTACCGCTTCTTCCTTGTCCATCATGGTGTCGACCGAGATCATGTTGGTCTCCATGATGTCACCGATGATCTGATCGCGGTCGGTCAGCAGCAGCTGTCGAACGGTGACCAGGCCGAGCAGCACACGGCGCTCGTCGGTGACGTAGCAGGTATAGATGGTCTCTTTATCGGCGCCCGTCTGACGGATACGGTTGAAGGCCTGATCGACGGTCATTTCCTTCTGCAGACGGACATACTCGGTGGTCATAATGGAACCGGCCGAGTCTTCGGGATAGTTTAAGATCTGATTGATGACCCTTCGGGTCTCGGGGTCGGTGTTGCGCAGGATTCGTTTGACCACACCGGCCGGCATCTCTTCGATCAGGTCGACGGCATCGTCAACGAAGAGTTCGTCCAGGACTTCTTTCAGCTCCTTATCGGTAAAGGCGCGGATGAGGACTTCCTGGCTGTCGTAATCCATTTCAACGAAGGCCTCCGAAGCCAGTTCCTTGGGCAGGATACGGAAAAGAACGGGAAGGCTCTCTTCGGGCATTTCCTCCAGGATCAGAGCAACGTCGGGGCCGTTAAGTACAAGAAAGAGGTTCTTCAGATCGACGAACCGCTTTGCCTTGAGCAACTCAAGGGCTTTTTCTGTCATATTGATATCCAAGTCTTAATTCCTCCGGACTGAAGTTTTTTCAGGGGTTGGAAGTAAGCGCGGAAAGTCGGGGACGTATATTAACGAGCGAACAGGCGGCACCGGATCCCTTTGTATCCGGCAGGGGTCTGATTCAGTTTCTGACTTCGTCCGGGACCCGCACCACTGCTACTTCCGGCATCCATGTTGTTCACCTCTCCTTATATATAAAAGAAATAATAAGCCTTATGGGCTACTCGATAGTGTACGGTTTTTATAGGAATTTGTCAAGGTTGGATGGGCAATTAATTGCGCTCCAGCAAAAGTTCGGCCAGGCCTTCGGCAAAGAGACGAGCAGAGGATAGTGCTTCTTCCATTGTGTTGCCGGTGGTGCCCACCTCCAGCAGCATACTGCCTGCTGTGACATGCTGATTGAAGCGGGCGGCACGGAGATTGAGGGGACGCATGAGCCCCGGCCATTGGGTATTGAGCCGCTGCTGCAGCTTGAGCTGAAAGGAGAGATTGTCCTGCCAGCTGTCATGCACCAGGCCGCCGCCATCGGTGCCGCAGACCAACATAAGCTGGGCAGTCTGTTGGCCGTCAATGGAAGCCACCGTTTTGTATTTGGTGCCGTTGTTGGATACCATGGCATCCCGATGGACATCGATGACCAGTTTGATGGAGGGATTGTCCTTAATATAAGCGGTGATATCCTCCAGCGCACGGTTGTAGGAGCCGGAGTAGACGGGGCTGTCGTTGAGAGTTTCTGAGTGGATGGTCTTGATGCCCTTTTCGTTGAGGATACGGGTGATTTCCCGGCCGATGCGGACAACGTTGTAATTGCAGTCGGTGGTTCGGTCGGTGTCAGAAGGGGTATAGTTGTATTGGGCGGTGGGAGTATAGCTTTCGGTGCCGTGAGTGTGCATGACCAGCACCTGCACCTGATCGCCCGACAGGCGAACCGGGTCTTTGGAGGTCAGCAGGGTCGGGATGTCGATGGTATAATCGGTCTCGTTTTTTATGTAAACGGCATTGCTGCCGTCGTAACTCCCGGTGGTGCCGTCAATGGTGACGGGAATGGTTTTGGTTTGAGGGACTTCGGGGGTTGGAGGTACATGGTTGGGCGGCAGGCTTTCGTAGCTTTGCTGATCGGCTGTTCCATTTGGATCTGCCAGGCCGGGGATGGGGAGAAGGGCAGGCTGCTCGTGCATCTGCATCAGAGCAGCTTCGAAACGGGTGCCGCTTTGACGGACGGTGTCTTCAATTTTTGCAGCGATCCCACTTTTGAGCAGAATGGCTGTAACGGCAAAGAGCAGAAATGCACGGCCGGGGATCGAAGGTTTATGTCGGCGAGCTTTTTTGCGTGTATATCTGGAAGGCATAGCGGGGCTCCTTTGGATGGGATATCCCAATATATGCCGAGGCTGTCCGACCTATGCCAGCAGACCTTCCATGTCGCTGACAGAGAGATCACCATGAAGGGCCAGGTTTATGCCATACCCCACCGCTTTGGCTGCTTTGAGGATGAGCAGATCGATATCCCCCGGTGTGACCAGGAATCCTTCTTCCAATAATCGAGGGGGATGGGCGAGATCCAATAAGTCACAGGCCAGCGTGGCGGCATCGGTGACTGTGGGAACACCGATGGCAAGAACGGGCACGCCAAGGGTCTCACGGTTGAGGGCTTGCCGTTTGCTGCGTGCGCCTTCACCGGGGATGATGCCGCAGGTGGAGATCTGGAAACTGCTGCCCAGACGGTCGAGGGAAGCGGCAGCCAGCGCATCGATGGCGATAACGGCAGAGGGATGCAGACGGTCGACGATGCCGGCGATCAGTTCGATGGGTTCCATGCCGGTGCGCCCCATGACACCGGGTGCGATGGCAGCCACCGTGCGCAGCTCGTCAAAGAGACCGGGGAAGGTATGCTGCAGATGACGGGTGACGATCAGCTTGTCCAACGCAGCAGGCCCCAGGGCATCGGCAGTCACCATACGGTTGCCTAACCCGACCGTGAGAATGGAGCCATCTTTCGGCAGCAGTGGCCGCAGGGCACGCGCCAGCTTGTGGGCCATATCCAAAATGAGATCTTCGTCCTGCTGCCATTTGCTTTTCAGGTCGAGCGTGATATAGGTACCCTCCGGTTTGTTCAAAGCATGAGCCGCTTCGGGGGAAGTCACACGGATCTCAGTGACCTCGATTTGGCCTTCGGTGTGGCGGTTCACCTGCAATCCGGGCAGGGAAGGGATGGATTCTGACATACGGGCATGTCGTTCCAGTGCAAGGTCGGTGCGCGGCAAAGTCATAACGGGCCTCCAAAGGGGTAATTTCTGAGCTGATTTAAGTCTTTGCAATATTTTTTAAAATATGCAAAAAAAATCCTTGCATTTTGCGGCGGAGGATGATAATATGTATGTGTTGTAAATTTGTCTGAAGGAGGTTGTGATTTTGCCTAACATTAAGTCTGCTAAGAAGCGCGTTCTCGTTAGCAAGCTGCAGAACGAGAAGAACCGTGCTGCTAAGTCTGCACTGAAGACTCAGCTGAAGAAGTTCGATGCTGCTCTGGAAGTTGGCGGTGAAGCCGCTGTTGAAGCTTTCAACGCTACAAACAAGGCTATCGACAAGGCTGTTGCTCAGGGTATTCTGCACAAGAATACAGCTGCTCGCAAGAAGAGCCAGGTAGCTGGTAAGCTCAACTCCGCTCAGTAAGTTCTGTATAGATCACACGTATTAAAGCCGACCGGTTATCCGGTCGGCTTTTTTGCATTTTAAAATTAAAAAGAAAAGAGGCAAAGATTATGCCTGAGCAATACGCTTCTTTGCTTCGTCGATCAGAGTCAGGATATCTTCCTTGGGACGGGCACCAACGGCCTTGAGGACACCCTTGCCATCCTTGAATGCAACAACGGTGGGAACGCTCATGACGCCGAACTTGCGAGCCAGCTTGACATTCTGGTCGATGTCCAGCTTAACGATCTCAATTTCATTGGCATCGATTTCTTCGGAAACTTCTTCCAGGATGGGAGCCAGTGCCTTGCAGGGGCCGCACCATGTTGCCCAGAAATCAACCAGAACCAGCTTACCGCTGTTGATGGCCTCTTCAAAAGTAATTTCGTCAACGCTTCTAACTGCCATTTTTATAAACCTCCATTTGGTTTGTTTGATTGCAATATCAGTATAGCACGGCTGCATCATAAAGTCTATACCTTTTTGGTGCAAATTGTCGCAAAGTTTCGGATTGGAGAGATGGGATAGGTAAGGGGCAAAATTGCCTATAGCCTATAGAATGTAGTCTGTGCTATAATTAAATTTAAGCGGAATATCTGCTGTTATACATATAGAATAAAAGGTGATCCATTTGGAACTGTTCAGAGAAAATATGACCGTACCTCAGGTACTGGCTTACCCCACATTGACCCTCGCCCATGTAGGCGACTGTGTATATGAGCTGCTGGCGCGCAGCCGCGTTGTTCATAAGGGCGTTTATAAAGCCCATGAGACCCATCGCCGCACGGTAGCGCTGGTCAGCGCCGAGGCACAGCATCAGGCGGCAAAGGCCATTCTTCCCATGCTGGAGGAAGATGAGCTTTCGGTCTTTGGCCGCGGCCGTAATGCCAAGCCCAAGACCATCCCCAAACATGCAGGCCTGGAGGCCTATGCCTATGCCACCGGCTTGGAGTGCCTCTTCGGCTACCTCTACCTGCTGGGCCGCAATGAGCGCATCGATCAGCTGTGGCAGGCCGTTGTCGCCGAGATCGACCCCCTACAGGCTTAGTATGGATCGAACAAGAAAGAAAAAGAAGCCGCCCTTTCTGCTGCGTCTGCTGAAAAAGGTCTTTCAGTTAGTGCTGGTGGTTTTGGGTCTTGCCGTTTATATGACGCGCATCGAACCCAGCTGGGTGCAGGTGACTGAACTGGACATTGCAGGTCAGGTTGAAGGCAGTTTGACAGCGGTGGCCTTTGGTGATACCCATATCGGCATGGGGAAGGATGTAGAGGAACTGGAAGAACTGGTGGCACAGATCAATGATCTGCAGCCCGATGCCGTCTTCTTTCTGGGCGATCTCTTTGATAATTACGGAGCCTATACCGGTGATGTGGAAGGGTGTCTGTCCATCCTGGCAGATATTCAGGCCGAATATAAATATGCTGTTCGCGGCAATCATGATGTGGGCGGCGGTGCAGAGTTTCTCTTTCCCGATTGGATGGAGAGCGCCGGATTTGTTCTGCTGGAAAATGCGTGTGCAGAGTTGCCCGGCGGCATTCGTCTGATCGGTGCGGCCAATGCCACATATTATACGCCCAATGTGGAAGAGATGACAGGGGAGGGGTTTGACCTGCTCCTGTCGCACGAGCCCGATGTGGCCGATTCCATTTCCAATGTGGAGCTTCAGCTGTCGGGACATTCCCACGGCGGCCAGGTTTATCTGCCTTTTCTGGTCGACCGTATTCTGCCCAGAGGGGCACAGACCTATTTCCGGGGTTATTATGAAAAGGACGACGGCGGCACGATCTATGTCAACCGCGGTGTCGGCATGTCGATGCTTCCTGTTCGATTTTTCTCGCGTCCCGAAATTACATTTTTGACCATCCATGGAGAATAAACCTATGATCAGATTGGATAAACTGACCGCACAGGCGGCCGATATGACCCGTACACAGGCGACCGCTGCCATTAAAAGAGGCCGCATCACCGTGGATGGTGAGGTCTGCCGCGTGCCTGATAAAAAGGTGCCCGAGACGGCGCAGCTGCTGCTGGACGGCCAGCCGGTCACCTATGAAAAATATGTCTATCTGATGATGGACAAGCCTGCAGGTTATCTGTCGGCCACCGAGGATACCCGCGATCCTTCGGTCACTGAATTGCTGCCCGAAGCCCTGCAGAAGCGCAGCCTGGGCATTGTCGGCCGTCTGGATAAGGATACCACCGGCCTTTTGCTCATTACCGATAACGGTGACCTCAACCATCGTCTGACATCGCCCAAGTACCACATGGACAAGGTTTATCTGGCTACGCTGGATGTTCCGGCCGATCATCATGATGTGCGCGACTTCGAAAGCGGCATGGATCTGGGTGACTTTACAGCCATGCCCGGCAAGCTGGAAATCGATCCCGAGGATGGAAGAAATTGCCGTGTTACCATCCGTGAGGGCAAGTTCCATCAAGTCAAGCGTATGTTCCGCTGCTGCGGTAAAACCGTCGTTGCGCTGCGCCGCATTTCCATCGGCGGAGTTTCGCTGGACGATACACTTGGCGCGGGCGGATGGCGCCGTCTGACCGAAGAAGAGAAGAAGTTTTTATTGGAAAACTGCGGATTGAAAGAGTAGCACAAAAAAACCAAAAAAATTCTAAGAAAATTGTTGAAAAAAACAAAAGCATACGGTAAAATGAATATGTTAGAGCCTCATTATTTATCTAAATGTTACAAAGGGTGATTGAATATGGCAGCAAGACTGTTCCAGAGCATTCTGCTCGAGATCAAAGATAAGGTTCCTTTCGTTGTCGGCGTCGTCGATCAGACAGGCAGCGTCATTGCCTGCACCGATATCAAGCTGATCGGTGAGAACGTAGAGGGCGCCCCTGCATTTTTTGCCACAGGCAAGGAATGCGGTGAAAACAGCGGCTATATGTTCCAGCAGCTCAAGGGCTATGAGAATGGCGTTGAGTATGCAACATTCTGCGCAAATCAGGGCGAACTGGCCGAGACCGTATGTGCATTGGCATCCATCGCCATTTCCAACAGCAAGTCGCTCTATGAAGAAAAGCACGATCGTGCTGCCTTCATCAAGCGCATCATCCTCTCCAATATCCTCACAGGCGACATCTATATCAAGTCCCGTGAAATGCATTTCCAGAACGACGCCAAGCGCGCCGTCTATCTGATCCGTCTGAACGATCGCCAGGATGCACAGGTCGTCGAGGCCCTGGTTCGTCTGTTCCCCGACCGTCAGAAGGATTTCGCTATCACCATCAACGAGAACGAAGTCGTCCTGGTCAAGGAACTCAAGACC
>JAFYOK010000102.1 GCA_017560175.1 Clostridia bacterium
CCCCATTCGGGATGAGGAGCGGGAACGCCCAGACCCAGGAAGGACAGACCAGCTGTCGACAGGATAACGTTAGCAACACGCAGTGTAGCCTGAACGATCAGAGGAGCCATACCGTTGGGAAGAACGTGACCAAAGATGATTGTCTTGTCGGTAGCACCGATAGCTCTTGCAGCCTCAACGTACTCGTTGTCCTTAACTGTCAGAACAGAGGAACGAACGATACGAGCGAAGCCGGGGATACCGGAAACCGACATGGCGATGATCAGGTTATTGATGCTGGAACCCAGAGAAGCAACGATGGCGATAGCCAGCAGTGTGCCGGGGATAGCCAGCAGAACGTCCATGATTCTCATGATGACCATGTCGATCATGCCGCCGTAGTAACCAGCGACAGCACCGATAACCAGGCCGATAGCCAGAGAAACGATGGAAGCAGCGAAGCCGATCTTCAGAGAGTACTTAGCGCCGTACATTGTACGAGCGAAGATGTCACGGCCCATCTCGTCAGTACCGAACCAATGCTCGGACGAGGGACCCTGCAGACGATTCATGATGTCCTGCTTGATGACCTGTGTTTCGTAGTCGAACAGCATGTCAGCGGACAGAGCGATAACGATGATGCACATGAAGATAATCATACCGAGGACAGCAGATCTGTTACGGAACAGTCTCTTCAGGATGTCAACGGACTGGCTATTCTTCTTATACTTTTTTGTTACATCAGCGGTGTTTGTGGTCTTCTTATTCTCAGCCATTTTAAATGCACCTCCGATTACTTATACTGGGACTTGATTCTGGGGTCGATGAAACCGTACAGAACGTCGACGAGCAGGTTAACGACCGAAGATGTGAGCGAGAACATGATAACGCAGCCCAGAACCATGGGGATGTCGCGCTTGTTGATGGACTGAACCATCAGACGGCCGACACCGGGCCATGCGTAAACGGACTCTGTCATAACGGAACCACCCAGCATACCGCCGAACTGCAGACCGACAACGGTAACAGTGGGGATCAGGGCGTTCTTCAGTGCGTGCTTTGTGATAACCTTGGATTCAGCAACGCCCTTAGCGCGAGCTGTTCTGATGTAGTCAGCACGGATAACTTCCAGCATGGAAGAACGTGTGACACGGGCGATAGAAGCCATCTGCTGGAAGCCCAGTGTGACTGTGGGCAGGACCAGAGACTTCCAACCGTCGGCACCCGAAGAGGGGAACCAGCCCAGTCTGAGCGAGAAGAACAGAATGAGCAGCAGGCCGAGCCAGAAAACAGGCATCGACAGACCGATCAGCGCGATGAACATGGAAGCGCCGTCGAAGAGGGAGTTCTGCTTAACCGCAGCCAGAATACCGATGGGCAGAGCCAGGATAACAGCCAGGGAGATAGCGCAGATTGTCAGACGCAGTGTGTTGGGGAATCTTGCAAAGATCTCAACGTTACACTTCAGACCAGAGTTATAGGAATTACCCATGTCACCCTGGACCAGCTTGAAGATGTAGCGAGCATACTGAACCAGAACGGGATCGTTCAGACCCATCTCTTCTCTCAGTTCAGCAATCTGCTCGGGTGTTGCCTGCTCACCAAGGATAACCTTAGCGGGGTCGCCGGGTGCCATGGACATGATCAGGTAAATGACCAGTGTGACACCCAGGAGAACAGGGACCATTGCTACGAGTCGCTTAGCGATAAATTTCCACATGTTTCCTCCTTGAGATTTTCATTGTGTGGTTTTGCCGCACAAGATAGTCATTTTGCAAACCGCCCTGCCGACCGTCTTTAACAGTCATTTTGGGCAATCCGCAAAATAAGCACCGGCCGCACTTTACGAACCGATGCATCCGTTTCTTCTTCCATCCCCTTCCTGTCCTTCTGTTTTGGGAAAAGCCCACCACAGCTCATACCCTCCGGCGGCCACGCACGGCCACCATCGGGCTCCCTCCACTTCCGTGCAGGCAGAGAACATCCAAAGAAACTTGAATAACCATATTATACACGAGCACCTATTCCAATGCAACCCAAATTATCCCCTATTCTTGCGTTTTCTGTCATTTGCGAGTAAAAACGACGGGAATTTTTATGAACTTTGCACAACTTTCAAAAAAATGAAATATTCACATTTCCGAATACTTTATGTATTTTAAACACAATTTTTCTAAACTTAGCCCCTCAATTTATGAAATGTAACCAATGTATATCTGCTGTCCTTAGGGCAAAATAGGTAAGTCAAAAAGTTGCAAAACGGTTACAAATCGTGTAATATGTCCTCGAAAGGGAGTGAGTCCATGAAAAAGTTCCGCAGCCTTGCGGCTTTTATTGTGATTTGTTCGTTACTGCTGGTCACAGCACAGGCGTCTTCCCCCATCCATCCCAAGATCATTTTCGGAGATATTTCCTCCGACTTCGCACAGGACGCCGATCGCCTCATCGATACAGATGAGAGCGAGCAGGATCAGATCGATGGCGAGAACAACTGGTTCTCCGCGATCGAAGGTTTCTTCTCCATGACCGCTCTGGAGGAAACGGCCGCTTCGGCCCTTCCCGATGCTGCAGAGCAGGAAGATGAAGAGATCCGTACTATTTTTATTGAAGATACCACTTTTGTTTCGGTAAGAGATTTTATCGAAACCCTCCATCCCGATGCTGTTTTTTCCTATAAGAACGGTATGGTTTCCGTAGCGCATACCGATATGTATATGGAGCTGCATCGCGGAAAGATCTATTGTTATGCCAACGGTCGTATGCTTCCCGTATCCGATCCCTGCTTCGAGATGGAAGATACCTTCTATGCTCCCATCCGTCTGCTGGCTCAGCTTTACAGCTTTGATGTCGAATGGGATGAAGAATCGGCCACCGTCACTCTGACACAAAATGATGAAGAGCTGATCCCCGGCGCAGAGTTTTACGACCAGGATGATTACCATCTTCTGGCTCGCCTGATCAATGCAGAATCGGGCAACCAGTCGCTGGAAGGCAAGATCGCTGTAGGCAATGTCATTATGAACCGTATTGCCGACAGCCGTTTCCCCGATACCGTTGCCGGTGTTATTTATGACCGTTCCTGTGGTGTACAGTTCACCACCGCTTATAATGGCCGTCTCAACAAGACCCCCAATGCCGACAGCTATATCGCTGCCAAGCTGGTTCTGGAAGGCTATTCGGTCGCTGACGATTGCCTGTATTTCCTCAACCCCTCGATTGCCCGTTCTTCGTGGGTCATCCGCAATCGTCCTTACGTCATGTCCATCGGCGACCATGCGTTCTTTTCCTGATCCTTACTATACTATATAAATTAACCTTTCAACAAATCACACTCAAAATCAAAACAGAAAAGCCCCGACCGATGGTCGGGGCTTTCTTTTATTTTATAATGTAAAACTATTCCGCAATGCCGATATCTGCCACCAGCACTTCTCCGCAGATCTGCGGTGCCAACCCATGACAGGGCTTGGCAGCATGGAAAGTGACCGTCAGATCGACTGCAGCCGTACCATCGGCTATACGTCCTGTATCACACTCCAGACCACTGGGCAGATCGAGGGCAACTTTGCAGCCGCTGCTCTTACCCATAGCTCCGCAGCAGATCTCTGCCTCCAGCGAAAGTTCTCCGCGGAAACCGGTGCCATAGATGGCATCGACCAACAAATCGGCGCTGAGGATCCATGCGGCATCTTCTTCGGTCAGCAGCGAAGCCACCACCATGGGAATATCGGCCATGGCGGCACGATAGAAATTGGTAATGGCATCGGGCGTTTTGGGCTTGCCGCCCACAAGAACGATCAGTACCTCTGTCCCCTGCTCTCGCAGCAGACGGGCAACAACATAGCCGTCACCGCCGTTATTGCCTGTACCGCAGAATATAACGGCACGATGCAGTTTGGGACAGCGGGACAGGATGGCGTTAAAAGTCGCCTGTCCGGCATTTTCCATCATCTGCAGGTAGGACAGACCGCCGGCATTGGCGCGGTCTTCAATGGCTTTCATCTGCGCTTTTGTGACCACCATGGCGGTCCACCTCCTTAAATAACGTTTATGTAACTTAGTCGCGGTTATCCCAATAGTTCAGCTGTGTACCTGCAACGGAAGAATCAAAGCGGCTGCCATCTTCCTTCTTGTAATGGATGGTGGCACGGTTGACATACTTGAGACCCAGATAGAGCAGAGGCAGGTTGGCAAATACGATCAGGATATTGCCCAGATCGGAGAATGCCCACAGATTGCCCAGGTTGAGGCCTGCGATGGAGCAGAGGATGCCGAAGCCCAGCGCAAAGAGGGAAACGATGCGAACACCGTTGATGAACTTCTTGTCGCCGCTGATACGGTTGGCAGCGATCTCGCCAAAGCTGATCATGCCCAGCAGAGTTGTATAGGCAAAGAGGCCGAAGCAGAGTGTCAGGACCAGAGTAATGATGCTGTTGAAAGATGTACCGGGAGTCAGTTCGGCAGTAGATGCCAGGAACTTGGGCAGACGGTCGAGCGCCATCCATGCTTCGCCGCCTTCACCCAGCCACAGGCCGGACATTACGATAACAAAACCTGTCATGGTGCAGATGACGATGGTATCCAGGAAAACGCCCAGCGCCTGGATGCAGCCCTGGTCGCAGGGATGATCGGCGTTGGAAGCTGCAGCTGCCATGGTGATGGTACCCTGGCCGGCCTCGTTGGACATCAGACCGCGCTTAACACCCTGGGCCAGAACGGTACCGAAAGCACCGCCAAAGATAGCATCGGGTGTGAAGGCACCACGGAAGACTTCTGCGAAGAAGAAGGGAATACTCTTGAAGTTGATGAGGATCAGAGTAACAACGGTACCGCAGTAGACAACTGCCATAACGGGAACCATCTTATCGGTCAGACGTGTGACCTTCTTGATGCCGCCAAAAGCAATGATGGATGTAGCGACCAGCAGCAGAGCTGCAACGATATAGTAGAAGATCGATGTTGTTGCGATCTCATTGCCTGTGACGATCTCGGCAATCTGGCCGACAGAGTCAACGGCATTGAAGCCCTGGGCAGGCAGACAGCAAAGCGCATAAAGAATAAAGAGGACAGACAGTGCTGCACCGGCGATCTTCTTGTCGCCCAGCAGCTTTCGGCCATAGTAAGGCAGACCGCCGACCAGCTCATCACCCTTCTTTTCCTTGAAGATCTGAGCCAGTACGCTCTCGGCATAGGCTGTAGACATGCCGAAGAAGGCGCTGATCCACATCCAGAAGAGAGCACCGGGACCGCCGGCTGCGATCGCGCCTGTGACACCGAGGATATTGCCGGGGCCGACACGCATGGCCGACGACAGGCAGAAGGCAGCAAAGGGAGAGATGCCGTCCTTGGCGGTGCGGCTTTCCAGCATGGCACGGATGGCACGGCCAAAGTGTGTGACCTGGATAAAGCCAAACTTCAGGGTAAAGAAGATACCTGTACCGACCAGCAGGATGATGGCCAGCGAGAAGTTGCCCAGCAGGGGAATATTGGCATACCAGTCAAAATTGGTGGGGAAATCCCACAGAAAATCAGAAACAGGGGTCACAAAGGAAAATACGCTGTTGACCGCCTCGAAAACACTGTTCATGTTTCTCCTCCTAAAAATATCTGTTTGCGTCGTTCGCACCCCTTGGTGGCGAACCTGTCTTAGTATATTGTGCTTTTCATTTTCTTTCCATGCAGAATCATGCTTGAAATCTTGCAAAAAGTGCTGTATGCTAAAAACATTCCAGTCTCACCAAGGAGGTGCTCCCCTATGGAAGCCGCCACCGACCGCCGCCGCGGCTATCTGCACGAAGATTTCCGCATCTTTCACCTTAAAGATGCCGATGCCACCCGTGTCGATTATCACTATCATGAGTTCCACAAGCTGGTGCTGCTCCTGTCCGGCACGGTCACTTATTTTATCGAAGATATTTCTTACACCTTAAAGCCCGGTGATCTGCTGGTGGTACCGCGTGGTGTCATCCACAAACCGCTGATCTCTACCGGCGAGGATTATGAGCGTTATGTCATCTGGGCCACGCCCGATTTCCTGGCTCGCAGCAGCCGACCCGATCAGGAGCTTTCCAACGTCTTCGATCGTCCCACCGGAAGTCATCTGCTTTCCCTCTCTCCGACAGCCCGTCTTGACCTTATGCAGCAGTTGACCCGCATCGAGCAATCGGCGCGTTCCGGCGACTTCGCCGCGCCGCTGCTGACCGAAAACCTCTTCTCCATCTTTATGATCTCGGTCAACCGTCTCTTTTTGCAGAAAAGCAGCGCTGCGCTCTCCCCTGTCCCCGATGACAAGACCCGTGCCATCTGTCGATTTATCGACGAACATCTGAGCCGGGATCTTTCTGTAGAGCGCCTGTCCTCGGTTTTTTATACCAGCCGCTATCATCTCATGCGCACCTTCAAGGCGCAGACCGGCCAGACCCTCCATCAGTACATTACACGACGCCGTATCCTCAAGGCCGCCGAATTGATCAGCAATGGTACTCCGGTCGCCAAGGCTGCCTCTGCCTGCGGTTATGAAGATTATTCTGCTTTTCTGCGTGCCTTCAAATCGATCTTCAAGGTCACGCCCAAGCATTTCACCTCCTCAGGCGGTACTGCAGATATTGAGCACGAATAACAGACAGAAAAACAGACCCGGGAGATCATCCTCCGGGTCTGTATCTTTGTCGATCTTACTTATTTCTTGGCTTCCAGCTTTTCAAAGACCAGCTTGTAGCCTTCGCAGCCGAACTGCAGGGCGCGGTTGACGCGAGAGATGGTGGCGGTCGATGCGCCTGTCTTCTCTGCAATGGCTGTGTAGGTCATGCCCTCACGCAGCATCTTTGCAACATCAAAACGCTGGGCAATGGAACGCAGCTCACTGACTGTGCAGATATCTTCGAAGAAACGATAGGCTTCTTCCATGTTCTCCAGAGTCAGAATGGCTTCCATCAGCTGATCGGCTTCGGGGTTCTGCAATTTGCTTGTATACATGATACACCTGCTTTCAATTTAATTAGTAAAAGTTTTATGGATTTAGCATACCACATTACTGCATAAAAAGAAACTCAATTTTACCAAATTAACTTATTTTCGTCACTTCGGTAAAGTAAACCCCTGTTTTTTCAGTGATTTTGACGATGTTGACCAATGCCTGAACAGGCCCTGTTCCTCCGTTTTTGAACTCCCGAAAAAAATTAAAAGTTTTTTCAAAAAAAGGCTTGCATTTTGTAAACACCTGTGCTATTATAATCAAGCCGACCGGGTGTAGCGCAGTTTGGTAGCGCGCTTGAATGGGGTTCAAGAGGCCGCAGGTTCGACTCCTGTCACTCGGACCAATAAAGAGCACATCGAAAGATGTGCTCTTTTTGTTTTATCTGCAAATTCATCGAGAAGAACCTGCGGCCTCGTCTATTGATTTGTCCGGCCACAGGTTCGGCTCCTGTCACTTCCCCACGAAATGTACCATTTCGCAGGAGCCCCCTTTTCATTTGATAGATTTGCGGCAAATGAATTGCCTGCAAATCAACGCGCCATTCTACCGGCGCGCGGCACAGAATTGCCGTTGTGCGAAAAATTTCTTATGAAGTGGTCCTTTTATTCCCCACTCCTTATATAATAAATGGAGCAGCAAAAAAG
>JAFYOK010000103.1 GCA_017560175.1 Clostridia bacterium
CGCTTAGGTGCTCTGGGCATCTCCCATGCGTTGTGGTCAGTATGCAGCAGCATGTGAGCCTTATGAGACAGAGGTGCCTCAAAGTATTCCTTATACAGCTGTGCAACATCCTTGTTGTAATGAGAGAAACGGATCTTCGACTTGGAGTCGAGGAAGTAGAGGGTCTTACCACGCTGGTAAGCCATCTCCTCGCCATCGTGGATGGGCTGACCGCCGCCGCCGACACAGCCGCCGGGGCAGGCCATGACTTCGACAAAGTCGTAGTTGGCTTCGCCGCGCTCGATGGCCTCGATCAGTCTTCTGGCGTTGCCCAGACCGCTGACGACAGCCGCACGAACGGTGGCATCGCCGATCTGGATCTCGGCCTCGGTGATGCCGAACTCCTCTGCCTTGGCACGAACGACCTTGAAGGCATCGGGATCGGGATCCTTACCGGTGACCAGGAAGTGGGCGGTACGCAGGGCCGCTTCCATAACGCCGCCGGTGGCACCGAAGATAACGCCCGCACCCGATGCAGCCTGCATGACGGTATCAAAGGGGATATCCTGCAGGTTCATGGGATCGATATGGGCAGAACGGATCATGCGATCCAGCTCACGGGTGGTCAGAACGATGTCGGTATCAAAACCGGCATATTCGCCATGATAGAGTTCCATATTGCTCTCGCCCTTCTTTGCGACGCAGGGCATGATGGAAACGGTGAAGATATCTTCGGGTGCAACGCCGATCTTTTCGGCGAAATAGGTCTTCATGACCGCACCGAACATCTGCTGGGGAGACTTGGCTGTCGACAGGCAGGAGACCAGATGGGGATACTGGGACTTGATGAAACGGATCCAGCCGGGGCAGCAGGAGGTGAACATGGGACGGCTCTTGGTCTCGCCGGCCAGGAAGCGCTGGAGGAACTCGTTGCCCTCTTCCATGATGGTCAGGTCGGCGGTAAAGACGGTGTCGAAGACATAGTCGGCGCCCATCTGCTTAAGCGCATCGGCAACCTTGCCGATGGGTGCTTCCTGAGGAGTCAGGCCGAAAGGCTCGCCCCAGGCGGTACGGATGGCAGGTGCGATCTGGAAGATGACCGTCTTCTTGGGGTCGGCCAGTGCCTTCCAGACATTTTCGGTATCGTCACGCTCACGCAGCGCGCCGACAGGGCAGTGGGTGATGCACTGACCGCAGAGGGCGCAGTCGGCCTCACCGATGGTACGGCCGCCCGAGACGTTGATGGTAGAAATGGTGCCGGTGGATTCCAGCTGCCAGATGCCCAGGCTCTGGACCTTATCGCAGATATTGACACAGCGCAGACACTTGATGCACTTGGCCGAATCACGAATCAGGGGGAACTTCATATCCCATCCCTGGCGCTCGATCATTTCATCATAGGGATTATGGAGAATGTTGAGGTCATTGGCCAAGGTCTGCAGCGAGCAGTTGCCGCTGCGGGCGCAGGTAGCGCACTTGCAGTCGTGCTGGGACAGCATGAGCTGAACGGTGCGGCGGCGGTCAAGGCGAACCTTGGGGCTGTTGGTATAAACGACCATGCCCTCCTTGACGACGTTGTTGCAGGCGGTGACCAGACGTTCGCTGCCTTCGACTTCAACAACGCAGACACGGCAAGCCGCAACCTCATTGATGTCCTTGAGGTAGCAGAGATGGGGAATGGGGATGCCGGCCTGTGCGGCAGCCTTCATGATCGTGGTACCATCGGGTACCATGATCTCTTTTTTATCAATGGTTAATGTTACCATAACTTCTTGCGACCTCCTTTAAAGACACCATAACCGAAGTGGTCGCAGCGCAGGCAGCGGGAAGCCTCCTGGCAGGATTCGCACTCGGTCATGCAGTTTTCCACCGCTTCAAAGTCCTTGACTCTGTCGCAGGCCTCGCGCTCGGTCAGATCGACGCGGCCGCAGGGCTCATTGTCGCGGTGTTCGGGTTCGGGGATCTCGACATCACAGGTGATCTCATGGTGGAAGCCGAGGTATTCATCGATGTTGGCAGCAATGGCCTTAGCTGCTGCGATGGCACGGATAACGGTGGCCGGACCGGTAGCGCAGTCGCCGCCGGCAAAGACACCGGGAATGTTGGAGAAGTTACCGAAGCGGCTGGCGCTGATAACGCCGCGGGCAACGGGAACGCCGGCCTGCTGGAAGTGGTCGGTCTCGATGGCCTGACCAATGGCAGCAATGATGACCTGGCAGGGAACAAACTGATCGGGTTCGCCGTTGGCCTTGACCGATGCACGGCCATCCTTGATGCTGCTGATCATCTGGGGCTGGACCCACAGACCCTTCAGTGCGCCCTTTTCATCGACCTCAATGGCCGAGGGTGCCTTCAGTGTCAGCATCTCGATGCCTTCGGCTGTAGCAGCTTCGATCTCGGCAGGCAGCGCGGTCATATCGGCCAGACGGCGGCGATAAACGGCACTGACCTTGGAAGCGCCCAGGCGCTTTGCGGTACGGACAGCGTCCATGGCAACGTTGCCGCCGCCGATGACAGCGACTTCCAGACCGGTCAGGTCGGGGGCTGTACCGTGGGCGACATCACGCAGGAACTTGACAGCCGACATAACGCCTTCGTTGTCCTCGTGCTCCAGACCCAGCTTCTTGCTGGTGGAAGCACCGATGGTGATCAGAACAGCATCATACTGCTCGCGCAGCTGCTGGATGGTGATGTCGGTGCCGATACGCATACCATGCTTGACTTCAATGCCGGTGTCCAGAATGGCCTGGATATCATCATCCAGACGATCCTTGGGCAGACGGTAGTTGGGAATACCATAGCGGAGCATACCGCCCAGCTTGGGCAGCATCTCATAAACGGTGACGGCATGACCCATCTGACGCAGATAGTAGGCCGAAGTCAGACCGCCGGGGCCGCCGCCGACAACAGCAACCTTCTTGCCGGTCTCGGGGGCACATTCGGGAGGTGCAACATAGCCTGCACGATCAACAGCAACACGCTTGAGGCCGCGGATATTAACAGCGGCGTCGATCATGTTACGGCGGCAGCGGGCTTCACAGGGATGCTCGCAGATAAATGCGCAGGTGGTGGGGAAGGGATTGTCCTTACGGATCAGACGGATAGCATCTTCGTAGCGGCCTTCGCGAACCAGCGCGATATAACCGGGAATGTCAACAGCTGCGGGGCACAGCGCAACGCAGGGAACGGGCTGGCTGTAGGTACAGCTGCAGCGGCCGTCGATGATGTGCTGCTCGTAGTCGTCGCGGCAGCCCTTCAGGCTCTTATAAACCATGTTGGCGGCCTCATAGCCGATGGCGCAGTCGGCCGAGTCCATGATGGACAGGGCTGTTTCTTCCAGCAGCTTCAGAGTGCCCATGGTGGCACGGCCACCCAGGACGTCGGCGATTAGGTTGGTCAGCTGGACCAGACCGATACGACAGGGGACACACTTACCGCAGGTCTGTACGCGGCAAAGCTCCAGAAATGCCTTAGTGACCGATACGGGGCACAGACCGGGAGGGCTGGCTTCGATA
>JAFYOK010000104.1 GCA_017560175.1 Clostridia bacterium
AGGGACAGCATGGTCAGACAGATGGAGAGAACCGGCCAGATGATCTGGATGGGATAGCTCTCGATCAGGGTTCTGGCTTCGTTGGCCAGAGTACCCCAGCTGGCGGCAGGGGCAGAGATGCCGATACCGACGAAGGAAAGGAATGCCTCTGTAAAGATGGCCGAAGGAACCAGCATGGTGACATTAACGATAATGGGGCCCATGCAGTTGATGACCAGATGCTTGAAGAGGATACGGCTGCGGCTGGCGCCCAGAACATAGGCGGCCAGAGCAAACTCCTGCTCCTTCAGTGTCAGGACCTGGGTACGGACCAGACGAGCCATACCGATCCATGCCGTAACACAGATACCGATCAGGATCGAGATGACATTGGAGCCGAAGATCAGCATGATCAGAATGACGATCAGCAGGCTGGGCAGCGAATAGATGATGTCGACGATACGCATCATGATGGCTTCGGTCTTGCCGCCAACGTAACCGGCAATACCGCCGTAGACGACGCCGATGACCAGGCAGATGAAAGCCGAAGAGAAGCCGACAGACAGGGAGATACGGGCACCGTACATAACGCGGACGAAAATGTCGCGGCCGAACTTATCGGTACCCATGGGATGGGTCAGGCTGGGCAGCTGGTTGAGGGCTGTCAGATCCATACCGTCATATTCAAAGGGAGACAGCATGGGAACCAGAATGGCCAGCAGCACCATAACGGTCAGAAAAGCAAGACCGGCGAGAGCCATCTTATTTTTCTTAAAACGGCCCCAGGCATCCTGGAAATAGGTCTTGGATGCGGCAGCAATAAACTCACGATTCTTTTCTTCATCGGAGAGCGGCTCGAACAGGTCGGCCGTCAGTTTGATATCTTCTTTCATAACAGTTCTCTCTTTGCAGATCAGGATTTTTTATCCAGCTTGATACGGGGATCGATCATGCCGATGATCAGGTCGGTGGCGATGTTGGCCACGATGATCAGCGCGCCGAACATAATGGTCAGCGCCATAATCATGGTGTAGTCACGGTTGGAAACGCTGTTGGTGAACTCAGCGCCGATGCCGGGGATGGAGAACAGGTTCTCGATAACGAAGGAACCTGTGACCAGGAAGGACAGCATGGGGCCGGCGTAGGTGACAACGGGGATCAGGCAGTTGCGCAGGGCATGCTCAATGATGATGCGGATTCTGGGGATACCCTTGGAGCGGGCCAGGACGATGTAGTCCTGCTTCATGACTTCCTTCATGCTGGAACGTACCAGACGGGAAATGGTGGAAATGGGCGACAGCGCCAGGGAGAAGGACGGCAGAATGTAGCTTGTCCATCCCTTGAGGCCGACGATGGGAACCCACTGCAGCACAACGCCGAAGACGATCATCAGCAGCAGCGAATACAGGAAGCTGGGAACGCTGACGCCGATGGTGGCGATGAACATGACGGCATTTTCAATCCATCTCTTCTTGGTGAAGGCGGCGACGATGCCCAACGTGATGCCGATGACCATGGCCTCAACAAAGGCGACAAGACCCAGTCTGACGGTCGCGGGCATGCAGCGGCCGATGATGACGCTGACTTCGGTGCCCTTACGGGTCATCGATTCGCCAAAGTCGCCGGTGACGGCATTCTTTAAATAAATGACAAACTGCTCGGGGATCGACTTATCCAGATTGTACTTGGCCATCATCTTTTCGCGGACTTCCGGAGAAAGCTGCGCCAGTTCTGCACCGAAGGGAGAACCGGGAACCAGCTTCATCAAGAAAAAGGTCAGCGTTGCCAGTACGAACAGGGTCGCTGCGCCCATGAGCAAGCGCTTCATCGTATATTTGAACACTTCATATTCCTCCTGAATAATTATTCAATATTCTAAATTATACCTGTATATATTAAACCTTGTTTATTTTTTTGTCAACCTTAAACTGCAATATTTTTCATTATATTGTTCATATCCACAGTATTACGTATCCTTTTATGCATTTTCAATGTTTTTTTATCCACACGGATTGCAATATTTCAAAAAACATGGTACACTCTGCACAAGATGCTATACTCTATGATATAAAACCATTGTACACATTGATTGCGGAAGGATATTTTTATCATGAACAAAGTATTAACCCCTGTATTAAAAGAAGATCTGCTGGATTACCGCTTCCTGTCGGGCGTTTCCTGCTCTCCCTACGAGGATCTGGCTGTTTTCACCGTTGCCAAGCAGGATACCAAGACCAACAGCTATAAGAAGAACCTCTGGATGGCCGACCTGCAGACCGGTAAGCTCTCCCAGCTGACCTACCATGGCAAGGCGCGTTCTTTCATTTTCGAAAAGGCAGGTTCGCTGCTGTGTGCCGTCGAGGCCAAGAACAAGAAGCCCGGCCATACCGGCTTTGCCCACTTTGATCTGGCCACCAAGAAGAGCGACTATGCCTTCACCCTGCCCTTTGCCGTCAACCAGCTGTGGCCTCTGGGCGAAAACGTCTATCTGGTCAACGCCAACGTCGACACCAACCAGGAAGGCATGACCGATGAAGAAAAGGCTGCCGAAGCCGACTATATCCCCATCCGCGAGCTGCCCTTCTGGGACAACGGCATCGGCTATGTCAGCGGCTGGCGCGACATCCTCTATGTCTATGATGCCGCACAGGACAAGCTGTTCCGTCTGACCGATCTGGACTTCAATGTTGCCGCTACTGCCCTTTCGGCCGATAAGAAGACCCTGTGGTTCACCGGTCAGAGCTTTACCGAAAAGAAGGGCCGCCACAATGGTCTCTTCAAGCTGGATCTGGAGACCGCCGCCATCGACACCATCATCCCCCAGGATTTTGTCCGTCTGGGCAAGCTGCAGCTGGTCGGCGACACCCTCTTCGTCTCGGCTTCCTACATGGACAAGTGGGGCACTGCCGATAAGGACGACTGGTATGTCCTGCAGGATGGCGAACTCTGCAAGGTTCTGGACAATGATTTCACCCTTGGCTGCAATGTTGCCGGCGACTGCCGTTTTGGCGGCGGCAAGAACAGCGCCGAATATATGGGCAAGCTGCTCTATCTGACCACAGAGGTCAAGCAGTGCCTGCCCAATACCCTCACCGCAGAGGGTGAGCATGCCCACCTCTTCCCCTTTGATGGCGCCATCGACTGCCTGTCGGTCAAGGACGAAAAGATCGTCTTTGTTGCCATGAAGAAGCAGAGCCTGCAGGAGCTCTACCTCTTCGACGGCCAGAAGGTCCGCCAGCTGTCCCACTTCAACCGCACCGCCCTCAAGGGCAAGTATGTTGCCAAGCCCGAATACTGCGGCTTTACCAACAGCGAAGGCGTACATATCGACGGCTGGTACCTCAAGCCCATCGACTTTGATCCCGAAAAGCAGTACCCTGCTCTGCTGTCGATGCACGGCGGTCCCTGCGTTGCATGGGGCGAACTCTTCGTCCATGAGATGCAGATGCTGGCCGGTATGGGCTACTTTGTCTTCTTCTGCAATCCCAGAGGCTCTGATGGCCGCGGCGCCCGTTTTGCCCACCTGCGCGGCAAGTACGGCACGGTCGACTATGAAGACTTCATGGAGTTCACCGACCATGTCACCGATACCATTCCCCAGATCGACACCGGCAAGCTGGGCGTTCTGGGCGGCTCCTACGGCGGCTATATGACCAACTGGATCATTGGCCATACCGACCGCTTCGCCGCTGCTGTTTCCCAGCGTTCCTTCTGCAACCCCATCAGTGACTTCGGCAACTCCTGCCTGGGCTATACCTTCGACGTCGACCAGTTTGCAGGCACTCCCTGGGACAACCTCGACCGTCTGTGGGATCATGCCCCCCTCAAGTATGCTCCCGATTGCACCACTCCTACCCTCTTCATTCATGCACTGGAAGACTACAACTGCCCCCTGTCGCAGGGCTTTGAAATGTTCTCGGCCCTCAAGTACCACGGCGTCATCTGTGAAATGGTCCTCTTCAAGGGCGAAAACCACGAGCTCTCCCGCAGCGGCAAGCCCCTCCATCGTATGCGCCGCCTGAGCGAGATCATCCGCTGGTTCGACACATATCTCGGATAATATACAGGAATATAAAAGGTCTGCTGCATAACCATTTGCAGCAGACCTTTTTCTGTGCTACACTATCTCCATTCTGATTCTGAAAGGAGGAGGCCCCATGCAGGAAGTCAATCTTGCCGCCATGCTGGATGCCCGCGAAGCCCGTGTTGCTGCGCAGGAAGCCATGCAGGCCGCCCATCCCGATGCCGTTCTGGTTTCCTTTACCCTCAATATCCCCGGCCCCATTAAAAACAGCCCGGCCATCCGACGCGCCTTTACTTTCGGCTGTACTGCCATCGAGGCCATCCTCCGTGACCATTCCGTTGTTGACCACAGCCGCAAAGATCTGTTCACAGGCTGTGAGGCGCTGTGGGCGGTAAAGGCCGACGCTCTCCCCCTCAAAGACGCATGTACTGCACTGGAAGACGATCTGCCTCTGGGCCGTCTCTTCGATATTGATATCCTCGCTCCCGATGGCAGCAAGATCGAGCGCCGTATGGTAGGCAAAGAGGAGCGCGGCTGCATGGTCTGCGGTACGCCCGGACGCGGCTGTGCCTCCCGTCGTCTCCATACGGTTGCCGAATTACAGAAGGCTGCATGGGCTCTCATCGATGGACACTTCGCCCCTTGCGATGCAGAGGCCATCGGTCATGCAGCAATGTCTGCCCTGCTGGATGAGGTGGAAACCACCCCCAAGCCCGGTCTGGTCGACCGCAACGGTTCGGGCAGCCATACCGATATGGACATCGATACCTTCCGCCGCAGTGCCCACGCATTGGAAAGCTATTTTATTCAATGTGCAGCGTTGGGCATGAAGCATCGCGGCCATGCCCCGGAAACACTTTTTTCTCTGCTTCGTGCTGCCGGTTTAGAAGCCGAAAAAGCTATGTATGCAGCCACCAATGGCATCAATACCCATAAAGGTGCCATCTATACCCTTGGCGTACTTTGCGGCGCAGTCGGATCTCTGTGGAATGTCGAAACACCGACACCTTCGACCGATGCTTTGCTGGATGCCTGCGCCGTGCTGACCCGCACCTCCGTAGAAGCCGATCTGGCATCCATCCGTGCCAAAGGCACAGCCGAAACAGCCGGAGAGCGGCTCTACCTTGCACATGGTCTGACCGGCATCCGCGGCGAAGCTGCAAACGGTCTGCCTGCCGTCCGCAGCCATGGTCTGCCCGCTTTCTGCAAAGGATTGGACGGCGGTCTGACGGCGGAGGAAGCCGGACGATATGCCCTGCTCCACCTCATCGCCCATACCGACGATTCCACCCTGTGGCATCGCGGCGGTGCCGATGGGGCAGCCTATGCCCGTAAAGCAGCGGCAGATCTGCTGAAAGGCGGCCGCTTCCCCACCGAAGAAGAGCTGCTGACCCTCGACCATGCCTTCACCGCCCGTCGCCTTTCCCCCGGCGGCAGCGCCGACCTACTGGCCGTCCTTTATTTCCTCCATCGCCTGGAACATCTCTTTTAAAATGACAGACCCCCGATCCATCGAAACGGATCGGGGTTTCTTGTTTGATATGGATTTTTATCGGCTGCAGTAGATCTCCAGAATGCGTTTGTAGAAATC
>JAFYOK010000105.1 GCA_017560175.1 Clostridia bacterium
GCTGCGGTCTCTTCGCCGCCGCCGTGGCCGCCCTTCCATGCAGGATCAAGGACCCAGGCCAGAGTCCACCAGTTGAGGATGCAGCCCATGGCGCCCTTGCCATCCAGGTCGAGGCAGACCTGCTCGAGCGCAGCATTGTTGCCGCCGTGTCCGTTCATGAAGAGGAACTTGCGTGCGCCGTGCTTATAGAGGCTTTCGGTGATCTTGCTCATAACGGCATAGAGGACATCATAGCCCAGGTTGACGGTGCCGGGGAAGTCGGTCAGATACTGGCAGGAGCCGTAGGGCATGGTGGGGGCGATCAGTACATCGGTGCGGGGTTCCATCAGTTCGATGATCTTGGAGGGAACCAGGAAGTCGGTGCCCAGAGCAACGTGTTTGCCGTGGCATTCGATGCTGCCTGTGCCGATGATGACCATGTCGTTGTGCTTGAAGTATTCTTCAGCCTGTGTCCAGTTGATGCGTTCCAGTCTCATAAATATGCTCCTTTTGTGTAATAAGGCTCCTTTTGAAAGGAGCTGTCACCGCAGGTGACTGAGGATTGGCAGAACAGGTAAACCTGCTTGACCAATCACCCGTCATGCTGTCGCATGCCACCCTCTTTCAAAAGAGGGCTTTGGCTGCAGGCAGACCCTTACGGACTGATTTTCCTAAAACCATTATAAACGTCTTTACCTCAAAAAAGCAACATGATATAATCAAAATAACCAATAAAACATCCGGCAAAGGAGCCTTAATTATGTATCTTTCCAAAAATGTGCAGCCGCTGTTTCAAAGCGGTGAAGAGTCGGGCATTGCCAAGCTGAGCGATCCCAACCTCATCAAGCTGTCTATCGGTAATCCTCCCAACGAAGGTTTCCCTCTTGAGCGTATTCAGAAAATCTCCGAGCGCCTGCTCAAGGAAGATCCCTATTCCATGCTGAGCTATTCCACCTCCGGCGGCCGTGCCGACCTCAAGGCAGCCATCAAGGCTTTCCTCAACCGCCGTTTCGAAGTTGTCAAGGACGAAGATATTATTACCGTCACTACCGGCGGTCAGCAGTCGATCTCGCTGGCCACCCAGCTCTTCTGTGATGATGGCGACATTGTCCTCTGCGAAATGCCCACCTTTATGGCGGCACTCGACACCATCCGCAGCCAGGGTGCAACACTGGTCGGCGTCAAGATGGAAGAGGACGGCATCGATCTGGCCGACCTGGAAGCCAAGATGCAGATGCAGCCCAAGCCCCGTATGCTCTATGTCATTTCCGACTTCCACAATCCCATGGGCGTCAGCCTGCCCGAACACAAGCGCAAGGCCATCTGCGAGTTGGCTTATAAGTATGATATCCCCGTTCTGGAGGATAACCCCTATTACGAACTGCGCTTTGACGGCGAGTTTATCCCCTTTATCAAGTGCTACGATACCCACGGTATGGTCGCACTGACTTCCAGTATGTCCAAGATCGTCGCGCCCGGTATGCGTGTCGGTTATGTCATCGCACCCGGCAAGATGGGCGAGGGCTTCTCCCTGCTCAAGGGAGCCACCGACCTCCATGTTTCCACATGGCCCCAGCGTGTCTGCTGTGAGCTGCTGACCGAAGGCCTGGAGGAAGAAATCGAAGGCCTGTGCAAGCTGTATGGTCATCGCGGCCGCCTGATGTATGAAGGCCTGCAGAAGCATTGCCATCCCGAGGTTAAATATACCAAGCCCCAGGGCGGTATGTTCATCTGGGTCACTCTGCCTCAGGGCAGCGACATTGATGCCTTTATTGCTGAATTGGAAGACAATAAGGTTGTCGTCGTTCCCGGGAAGGCCTTCTTCTGCGATGGCGGTATGGGTACGACATCCTTCCGCCTGTCTTTCTCGCTGGCATCCGACGAGCAGATTGAAACTGCTACCAAGATCATCGGCGAACTGACACATAAGTATTGCAAATAAAATCAGAGAAATACAGAAAAGGCGATACCTATATCGGGTATCGCCTTTTTTGACCGATGAGGCAGGAGAATCGACCGAACAGACAAAAACCAACATTTCTCCAGATCCTTTTGCTATGATGGTAACATGAAGCAAAGAAGCGGAGGAGAACGTATGAAAGCCATTCAGACCATCGGATTGGTCAAGCAATATCAAAATCTGACGGCTGTAGATCGATTGGATCTGGAAGTAGAGCAGGGAGAACTGTTCGCCCTGATGGGGGTCAACGGTGCAGGCAAGACCACCACCATCAAGATGCTGACCGGCCTGACCTGTCCCACATCCGGAGAGGGAAGGGTAGGAGGATATAGTATTACAGAATCGCCCGAAAAGATAAAGGAACGGATCGGCGTATCACCCCAGGAGACGGCCGTTGCGCCCAATCTGTCGGTGAAGGAAAATCTGGAGTTGATCTGCGGAATCCACGGCTTTTCCAAAGAAAAGACCCGAGAAAAAATCAAAGAATTATGTGATACCCTTGGGCTGGACAGTGTCCTTGGCCGCAGAGCCGGCAAGCTGTCGGGCGGCTGGCAGCGTAGAGTCAGCATTGCCATGGCTCTTGTCAGCGAACCACAGATCCTCTTTCTCGATGAACCGACATTGGGGCTGGATGTCCTTGCGCGACATGAACTGTGGGAGGTCATTCGTGCCATGAAAGGGAAGGTGACCATCATGCTGACCACCCATTACATGGAGGAAGCGGCAACCCTTTCCGACCACATCGGCATCATGAAAAACGGCAGATTGCTGGCTGTGGGTACGGCAGAGCAGCTGAAGACGAAAGCAGGCGCGGAGGATTTTGAATCTGCCTTTGTCGCCATCGTAAAGGAGGAGAGAAAATGAGAATGATGACCTTTGCCGGGCGGTGTGCCAAAGAACTTCTGCGCGATCCGCTGAACCTTGCCTTCGGATTGGGCTTTCCGTTGGTATTGCTGGTGCTGCTCAGCACCATTCAGGCCAATATCCCCGTGCCACTCTTTGAAATCGATACCCTGACACCGGGCATCACGGTATTCGGACTTTCCTTTATGACTCTCTTTTCGGCAACGCTGATTTCCAAGGACAGGGAAAGCGCTCTGCTGCAGCGTCTTTATACGACACCGCTGACAGGATTGGATTTTATTCTGGGCTATATGCTGCCCCTTCTGCCCATCGTCATCGGACAGGCCTTGCTCTGCTATCTGTTTGCCACTCTGTTGGGGCTGACATGGAGTATCAACATCCTTTATGCCGTCATCGGTATTGTGCCTATGGCCATCTTTAACATTGCTCTGGGTCTGCTGTGCGGCAGTTTGCTTGGGGTCAAGCAGGTGGGCGGTATCTGCGGTGCGCTGCTGACCAATCTTTCGGCATGGTTTTCGGGGGTATGGTTTGACCTGGAACTGGTGGGCGGTACCTTTGGAAAGATTGCCGATTTGCTGCCCTTTGTCCATGCGGCCGAACTGGAAAAGGCGCTGTTTCATGGAAACTTCAAGGGAGCAGCGGCACATCTGCTGCCCATCCTGCTGTATGGCATCGGCACGACAGTTGTGGCAGTGGCCTGCTTCCTGCGGCAGATGAAACGACAGTAAGGAGAACTATGAAGTATAAACTGATTATCGATAAAGATGCCGAAGAGGAGATCGTGGCCACCGTCCATGCACCTTCGGCGCTGACCCGGCAGATCGAGGATCTCATCCGCAGTTTTTCGGGAGAAGACTGCCTGATGGGATATGGGGAGGCGGAGATGCGGAAGCTGGCCTTTTCGGAGATCGAATGCATTACGGTTCTCGACCGAAAGGTCATGGCCATCGATGGCACAGGCAATCGTTACCGTATACAGGACAGGCTGCGCGATCTGGAAGAGCGGCTGCCTTCTTATTTTATCCGCATCAACAAGTCAACATTGGCCAATGAGCACCGCATTGCCCGTTTTGATGCTGCTTTCAGCGGCGGTGTCGATGCCGTCTTTCAATGCGGCTATCGGGAGTATGTGTCCAGACGGTGTTTTGTCGAAATCCGAAGGAGGTATGAGGGAATATGAGAAAACATGTTTTGGACTTTATCCGCAAGGGCTTGACGGCC
Source organism: Clostridia bacterium (assembly GCA_017560175.1). Classification (GTDB taxonomy): domain Bacteria; phylum Bacillota; class Clostridia; order Oscillospirales; family Butyricicoccaceae; genus RGIG1902. The sequence continues at coordinate 4,025 of JAFYOK010000105.1, forward strand.
TGCGGCTTTGGGCCTCCGGTACTGGCGGTGCTTTATCTGATTTTGCAGAAGCAGGGCGTTGTGGAACTGTTGACCGTCCGTGAGGTCTGCCTGGGCATCTTCTCATTAACTGCGCTGGCCTTTGTGGCAGGCGGCATGAATGTGGTCTACCGGATCGAGCGGCTGCCGCTGATGTGGGCCATCCTGCTCCACGGCGGTGTTCTGTACGGCTGTTA
>JAFYOK010000106.1 GCA_017560175.1 Clostridia bacterium
CGATAAAGATCACAGCGGGCAGGAAGTTCTGCAGGCCCTGTGCGGCCTCACTCTGCATGAGCATTTCCACATAAGCAGCGGAACCCAGCAGATCGTTGGAGACGTTCTTCAGAGCGGTAGCCAGAGTCAGAATTGTGATAGCGGGAACCATGGCCACAAAGCCCTTGGGCATGCATTCCATGGCTTCGTTGAAGGTGACCAGCTTGCGGATCATCAGATAAGCGATGATAGCGACCAGAGCGATCAGGGAACCCCAGGGCAGACCGACGGTTGCATCGGTGTTGCCGAAAGCATCGATCAGGTTACTGCCATCCCAGAAACCGCCGATGTACAGCAGACCGACAATAGAGATGATGACCAGAATCACCACAGGCAGGATCAGATCAATGACACGGCCTCTGGGATTGGCGAAGGTATCTTCTTCTTCCAGATGCTCATCGGAAGAGAACAAATCGCCCTTTTCCATGGCGTTGCGCTCATGTCTTGCCATGGGACCGTAATCGGCCTTCATGACGACAAGAAGAACAACGAACACCAAAGTCAGCAGGGAGTAGAAGTTGTAGGGGATGGCGCGGATGAACAGCTCAATACCGGACAGATCGGTACCTTCGGCATAGCTGGAAACAGCGGCGGCCCAGGAGGAGACGGGGGCGATCATGCAGATAGGAGCAGCAGTTGCATCGATCAGGTAGCTCAGCTTGGAGCGGGAGATCTTGTGGCTGTCGGTAACAGGGAGCATGACGCTGCCCACAGTCAGGCAGTTGAAGTAATCGTCGATGAAGATCAGAACACCGAGAACAAAAGTGGCCAGCTGTGCGCCGATACGGCTCTTGATGTGAGTCTCGGCCCAACGGCCGAATGCAGCACTGCCGCCGGAACGGTTGATCAGTGCAACGATGATACCCAAAATGACCAGGAACAGGAAAATACCTGCAGTGCCGGAGACTGCTGCGATCAGACCGTCGCTGACCACGTGGTCAACGGCAGAGGCAGCGTTGCCGCCGCAGGACAGGATACCGCCGACGACGATGCCTGTGAACAGGGAGGAATAGACTTCCTTGGTGATCAGGGCCAGACCGATGGCTACAATGGGGGGAACCAGTGCCCAGAACGTGGCATAGGTTTCGGTGCCGGTGGTGGTGACGATGACAGCCATGATGATCACAGCAGCAGCCACAAGCAGCGACACGAGAGAGGAAAGCTTCTTGTTTTTCATGATTTCTCCTTTCTTTTTTACGCAGAAAAACGGAGCCGTGGCATACCATGGCTCCGTACACAGACTTTTTGTGCGGCTCCATGACAGCGCTCCATTCCCGCGGAATGACAGTCTGCAGCATATTTTACTGCAGCCCGGCTTCGAACGCACAGACCTGCGTGGCGAAACCTCGGCAAAGGCCCCTTTCCTGCTCACTGCGGTCTGCTTTTATGGAGCATTACTGATGGACTTTGCACCTCTATCATGTTGAACAACCACATTATATAAGTAAAATCCTATACAGTCAACACTTTTTCGGGAAAATTCTATATTTTTTGCAAATTGACCGAAAAAAATCGCTCGGAATGATTGCGGCAATGCAATCTGTGCTGTATAATGGTAAAAACAATCGAGACGGAGAGGGAATATATGAAGGTATATCGTTTGGTTGCTGTACTGTTGATCGTGGCGCTTCTGACAGTCGGTGCGTCGGCGGCGCCTTTGCTGCCATATGCCATAGAAGTGAACAGAGCGGCCAACACCGTGACTGTTTACAGTCCTGATGAAACCGGTGCATACACGGTGCCGGTCAAAGCTATGATCTGCTCCACGGCAAGGCAGGGCTATACGACGCCGGCAGGGACATTCCGTTTGGCGGAATTTCGCTCCGAATGGCGCCTGATGCTGGACGGTACATACGGCCAGTATGCCACCTGCTTTATGGGTAATTATCTGTTCCATTCCATCTGCTATTCAGATGATTCGCACGATGCTA
>JAFYOK010000107.1 GCA_017560175.1 Clostridia bacterium
ACATCCAACTTTTCTAAAATCCAAATACAAAAGGAGTTGTTACATCAGTAACAACTCCTTTTTATTACTCTTCAATTTGCACCACCAGGACGGTGATGTTGTCCCGTCCGCCGCGGTCAAGGGCCAGAGCGACCAGTTTTTCGGCCATGGCCATGGGATCTTCGGCTTCTGCAAGGAGATCGGTCATCTCCCCTTCCTTCACACCATCGGTCAGGCCATCGCTGCACAGGAGGAAGAGATCCCCCGGCTGCAGCTCCATTTCTTCTGTAAAATGCGGCTGAATGACCATTTCCGTTTCGGGAATACCGATAAACTGAGTCAGCACATGGCGGCCGGAATGCTTTGCGGCTTCTTCTTCGGTCAGCACACCAAAAGCCACCATCTGCTGCGCCTGGTTGTGGTCGACCGTCAGACGGGTCAGACTATCCTTTCGGAAGCTGTAGACGCGGCTGTCGCCGATGTTGCAGACGACTGCCTTGCCTGCGTCCATATAGAGAGCGGCAAGAGTGGTACCCATCTGCCGTCCGGCCAGCGCCTGGGCGCGGCAGATCTCCCCATTGGCCTGTCCGATGCTTCCCATGGCGACGGCCTGCACATCGGCCAACGCACAAGGCTGCAGCGATTGTACGGCAGCCAACGAAGCCAATTCACCGCAGGCCATGCCGCCCATACCGTCGGCCACCGCAAAGAGCACGCATTCATCGGCAAAGCTGCCGCTGCTGCGGCTCTGAAGTTCATCCAAACGGGCGCGGATCTGTCCCTGCAGATAGAAATTATCCTCATTGTTTTCGCGGATCATACCCACATGGGAGATCGCGGCAGCATGAATCTTCATGGCCCTTACCCTCTCCGAATTCTTTGAAAATTAGATGTTGTCGAAACGCTGTGCGCCGGTCTGTGTGACGGCACGCTGGTCAGCGGCATAGGCCTTCATAGCGGCAGAATAGGTATTGAGTGCGCCGATGAAGTTGGTCAGCGACTGCTGGAATTCTGCATACTTTGCCTCGAAGGAAGCCTGAGGGCCGCCCTGCATGTAGTTGCCTGTCTCCTGGACCAGCTTGCCCAGTGCGTCCAGATCTGCGCGGAAGTTGCCGGCGATGCCGTCTACGCGTGTTGCTGCGCCTTCCAGAGCTTCGATATCGACTCCGATTGCCATAATAATGTTCTCCTTTTAAATAAAATATTGTTTTTTGGTTTGTTTTATAAACGATTCCGCATGGAAGGCTTCCCTGTGTAAGGGAAGCCGGCGCTCGTCAGAGCGACGGATGAGTTGTCTATCCCATCAACTTCCTTTTTCTTCTGTGACTTTCTCGATCCAGCTGCGATCGGAAGGATCGATCTTTTTCAGTTCTTCCAGCTTTTCGCAGGCCAGGTCATACCAGCGGTCGCTTTCGGTATACTTGTCCAGCCAGTCGGGCAGATCGAACTTCGCTTCTGTGATGGTCTTGATGCATTCATACTCCTTGATCTTGGTGGCATGAAGCATTTCAAAGAGGCGGTCGGCTTCGGCCACATCGGCAGCCGTGGCGATGCCCTGTTCCATCATCTGTGCATAATACTTGCAGCTGTTAAGCAGCGGCTGGCCGTACTGCATAATGCCCATCATTTCCTTGACCGCTGCCACGCGTTCGATGCCGTAGCCCAGTGTGGCCGAAGCCGACATGACCTTGAGACCGAAATCGACGTTTTTGATCACAGGGATCTGACTGGTCAGCGAATAACCTACGATATCCCCTACGATATCGCCGCCGATGTCCAGCACCTCATTGAAAGAGCGGAAAACAGCGTCGCTGTAAGTCTCCTTCATCCGGTCGATGGTGGCGCTCAGCTGACTTCCCGACCAGATGCCCGCATTGGCCAGGGCGCTCTCCATGGTCTCCAGGTAAGACAGCTGCTCCGTATAGGTGTTCATATAGCTGAGGAAGAGATTGACCAGATCGACACCGGGGCCCAGCAGGACCTCTCCCTTCTCAATGAAGGGCATCATCTTATCTATCAGGGTCACCATGCCGGACGGAATGTCACGGCTGTTCTTCAGTTCTTCAAAGAGGACCTGCAAGCGCTTCATGTGCTCGTCGCTCAGTCGGCCGTTGGTCTGGAACTCCTTGAGCAGCTTGTCCAGTTCAGCGCCGATCTTTTCCAGACCTTCGATGCCCAGCAGCTCACCCAGCTTTGCCCAGTCCATACTGGTCAGCGACATATTGCTGGCGCCCGGCATACTGTCCAGCATGGTAGACAGCGCTTCTTCCAGACGCTCCTGCGCGTATGCGTCGCTGTTGCCGGTGAAAAACTGCACATAGAGGTCGTAATTGGCGATCTCGGTCTTACCGACAGCATCCATAGCATCATTGAAAACACCGGACATGGCAAAGGACATCAGGTCATTATAGCGATCGAAATAATTCTGCTGACTGCCCGACACCTGTGTGTTGTAGTAATGCCATGCTGTCGATCCGCTATAGGCGGCAGCCAGAGCCGTGCCGCCCGCGACCAACGCTCCGAAAGTGCCGTAAACGGTGTTGTTTACCGTTACCCCTTCCATGGTGCCCTGGGCATTTTCCAGCATTTCGTTATATTCCTGCAGGTAGCTTTTCATGCTCTCATGCAGGTTGTTGAGGCGGCCCAACGCAGTGGCAAACTGCTCTATGCCGCTGTGGGTTTTGCCCCAGTAATCGTAATTGACACCATAGCAGGTGAAGGTTTCCGACAGCAGCGGCCGTATGAGGTCGTATCGCTTTCGGGCTGCTTCACAGAGCTCTGCAACGGCATTCATATTTCTGCGGTACTGCTCTTCATCCCATTTGTTCATGGCAGCCATATCTTACCCCCTCAGCTCCAGCAGCAGGATGCTGCCGTCGTAAATGCCGCAGTGTTCGGCGGTGGCTTCTTCGGGAATGGCGATGCCCTGCCAGTGGAGGCAGATGGTCTTGCCTTCGAGACGGATGCCGTAAAAGCTCTGCCGCAGCGCATGGCCCAGCGATTCCTTCCACTGCCCGAAGGGCACACGGGAAGGCAGCTCGAAATCGGCTTCGGCATTGCCGTATCGAATGGTGATGATGACGGTCTCGGGCATCAGTTCTCCTCCTTCCCGTAAAACAGACACAGATGTCTGGCCAGCTGTTCTGCGCGCTGGCGGCTGCCTGCGGCATAAGCGGCAAGACTCGTGCTTTTTTTCTTTCCATCGGGGCCTTGGGTGGTCAGTCGGCCTTCGGCGGCAGGCAGAACGACATCCCGCATCCACTGCAAGGCGTCATTGTTCCGCAGCTGCTGCAATCGGACGGTCTCCCCGACCTGCTCGATCAGCAAGCCCTCAACAGGGGTGTAAAGCAGCCAACAGGTCTTTCCGTCCTGCACCAGCTGCATGGCGGCCGTACAGCCCTTCAGTCCGCAGATCCGACGGGCAAAAACGGGATCGGGCAGCAGGCTGCCGTCAAAATCCAGTTCGGCCCAGCCATTGCGGCAGAGTTCTTCACGGCCGGCCAGGAAGGTTTCGGCATTCTCGTTGCGTGGCAGCAGGCAGCGGCCTTCACAGCCCAACAGATGGAGGGTCGCTCCAAAGGCGGCGGTGCTCATGGTCAGTACAGTCATCAGTCTTCCACCTCGATGCCCAGCAGCTGGGCGGTCTCAACAACGATCAGGCCGCCCAATGTCATCTGACCCTCCTCTTCGCACAGGCGAATGAACTCTTTCAGGTTTCTGCGGCGCTTGAGCGCCTGGTCCAATGCATTGGCCACGCCGGCATAAAAGTCGCTGTCGGCCTTGGCCAGAGCCGCATGGATCTCATCGATGGTCGACTTGTAGGAAGCCGCATCGGCGCCGCGCCAGTCGGTGACGTTGACATACTGGCGCTCGTTCCAGACGGTGGTTCTGGCTTCATGGTAAGCTGCGGTAACAGCACCCACTCTATATTCGCTTTTCGCCTTCGAAAGAAGGTCACAGAGGCTCTCCAGCTCATTCAGCTCGCGCTTCAGTCTTTTATATTCTTCCAAAGTACAGCGATAGACCGTTCCTCCGCTCATATCACATACTCTCCTTTATTGGCTTATTGCCCACGCATACGGCGCAGGGCGATGGGGTTTTCCTCTCCGCACAGCAGAATGGCATCTTCTTCTCCCATGGGCTGGGGGAATCGAGCCTGCAAGGTGTAGGGATCGACCACCTGATGGCTGCTGACCGATCCGCCCATCAGCAGGATGGGACCCTGGCGCAGGGTGGTTGTCAGAATATCTCCGCGGTAACGGCATTTGCCCATACGCTCGGCGGTATCCATGGCCGCAACAAAGAGGCCAAGTCCCTTACCCAAGCGGATAAAGACTTCCAATCGGCCCACCGTTTCGGACTTGCACCGTTCGGTGACCTCCATCAGCCCATCGAGCGCTATAAAGATGGGGGAAAATACAGCAT
>JAFYOK010000108.1 GCA_017560175.1 Clostridia bacterium
GATGGGCGTTGTACACACCTTTGACCCGCCTCGAGTCATTCTGGGCGGCGGTCTGATGAGCGATGACGGCATAATTCAGCTGATCCGCAAGGCGCTGCCCGACCATATCCTCGATTCCTACAGTTCGGTGGAAATCGTCGGTGCCGAAACAGGCAACCGGGCCGGTCTGCTGGGCGCAGCTGCGCTGGCCATGGAGGCGGTGGATCGCGCATGATCTATCGCGGCGGCATGGTCTACCGTAACGGGACCATCGAGCAGCTGGATGTGGAAGTGGAAAAGGGCATCATTACGGCAGTTACCCCTTATCTGGAGGGCGAGGAAGTCACCGATTGCACAGGACTTCTGCTCCTGCCCATGATGGCCGATATCCATACCCATGGCTGTCTGAATATTGATTTTACCGAAGCCAATACGGCTGATCTGGCTCGTATGGCCGACTATTATAAAAGTACCGGCGTGGGAACCTTCCTTCCCACCCTCATTTCTTCCCCTCGGGAAGCCTATTTTGAGATCATCGAGCGTCTGCCCGATGTGCGCCTGCGCCTGGAAGGCCCCTTCTTCGGCACAGGCAAAAAGGGTGCCCACGATGCAGCCTGCCTGTCGCTGCCCGACCGTGAACAGATCGAGCAGCTGGGCTTGGAGCATATTGCCATGGTCGATGTTGACCCGGCCCAGCCGGGGGCATTGGAGCTCATCGAGTGGCTGGAAGGACAGGGTATCCGCACATCGGTGGCCCATACCGAAGCCACCTATGCACAGACCATGGCAGCCTTTGACCGCGGCTGCCGCCAGGTCACCCATCTGTTCAATGCTATGAATGGTCTGCACCACCGTGAAAGCGGTGTGTTGGGTGCGGCTTTTGACCGTAAGGACGTGGTGGTCGAGCTGATCTGCGACGGTTATCATGTGTCGCCGCCGGTGGTTCGCATGGCTTTTGAACTGTATAAGGGCCGTGTCTGCGTCATTTCTGACAGCTTCAAGACCATGGGCGTCGAGACCGAGGGCTGCGCCAAGCTGCCCGACGGCACCATTGCCGGTGCGGTGCAGAGCGTCGGACAGACCATCTTTAATCTGCACGACTGGGGCATCCCCATGGCAGAGGCGGTGCATGCGGCCATCGATGTGCCGTATCGTGTACTGGGGCTGGAGATCCCGACCATTGATATAGGAAATAAGGCCGAGTTTACGGCTTTTGATATGAAAAATAAGATCCCTGCATGGCAGCTGCCGGCAGAGATGTAAACTATGGAGGTTGTAACTATGGATAAGATGATCAAACTCATCAAGAATGCCAACGTCTACGCACCCGAGCACATCGGTATGCGCGATATTCTGATCTGCGGCGGCAAGATCACACGCATGGCCGAAACCATCGAAGGCTATGATCTGCTGCCCGATGTCGATGTTTACGACGCACGCGGTATGATCGTTGCCCCCGGCCTCATCGACCTGCACGTACATATCACCGGCGGCGGCGGTGAGCAGGGCCCCAGCTCCCGCGTTCCCGAGATCGCGCTGTCGGAGCTGCTGCTCAACGGTGTCACCACCTGTGTTTCCATGCTGGGTACCGACGGTACATCCCGCAGCCTGGAGAACCTGCTGAGCAAGTGCAAGGCACTGAACGAAGAGGGCATGACCTGCTACATGCTGACCGGTGCTTATCAGTATCCCTCTCCCAACCTGACCGGCAGCGTCATCCGTGATATCATGCTGATCGACGAGTGCATCGGCTGCAAGGTCGCCATCAGTGACCACCGCGCCTCCAATCTGAGCTGCGACGAGCTGATCCGTCTGGCTTCCGATACCCGTATGGGCGGTCTGCTGTCGGGCAAGGCCGGTCTGCTGACCATGCATGTCGGTCTGGGCCGCAATATGCTCAATGACGTTTTCTTTGCTCTTGACAATACCGAGATCCCCGTCAAGACCTTCTTCCCCACACATATGGGCAGAAATATCCCCCTGGTCAGCCAGGGCATCAAGCTGACCGAAATGGGCGGCCGCATCGATATTACAGCCAGCGATCCTGCCATTTCCGATAAGTCGGCCAGCGAAAAGATCGCCTACTGTCTGCGCAATGGTGCCGCACCTGAGTGCATCACCATCTCCAGCGACGGCTGCGGCAGCCAGCCCCGCTTTAACGAAAAGGGCGAGTGCATCGGCCTCGACTACACATCGCCCAAGGTTCTGCTCATCGAGCTGAAGAACTGTGTCTTCAAGGAGGAGATCCCCCTGGAGACAGCCCTTATGTTCCTGACCAGCAACCCCGCGCATGTCATCGCCAAGGATGGCGTCAAGGGCTGCATCGCCGAGGGTGCCGATGCCGACCTGGTCGTCCTCAACGAGGATCTGGACATCGTCCATGTCATGGCTAAGGGCGTTCATGCCGCCGATCAGGGCGTTGCGCTGCTCAAGGGTCGCTTTGAACGCTAAAAATCGGCATCTTCTGCCAGAAAAATTGCAGCAGAATGTGCAAAAAGCCTTTGTGCAGGGGGATTTCTTGCGTAAAGTGCTTGCAATGGGCAGAGAATAATGCTATACTTTATCCGTAAGTGAGTAACGTTTTAGGAAAGAGTGGGGAATGCCCCACTCTTTCTTCGTTATATTACGAAGTCTATCATAAAACAAAAATAAGATCCGACTTTTGAAAGGGGGAGGTTTTTTATGCAGACAAAGGAATTGATCCGCAAGGTAAGCGAAAAATGTCTGCCGCTGTGCGAGGCCGAAGGTCTGTCGCTGTGGGATGTAACCTTCGAAAAAGAGGGCAGAAGCTATATGCTCTCGGTATTTATTGACCGTGAGGAGGGCGTCTTTGTTGAAGACTGCGAAAAGATCAGCCGCGCCCTCGATCCGTTCCTGGACGAGAAGCAGTTTGACAGCCTCCCGCCCTATACGCTGACCGTATCTTCGGCCGGCCTGGAACGCAGAATCGCTCGTCCCGAACACTTTGTCTGGGCTACAGGCAAGGACGTCGACGTATCCTTCTATAAGGCACGCGACGGCGTTATGGGTCTTTGCGGCACACTGATCCGCAAGGAAGACGATAAGCTCGTTCTTGAAGAAAACGGCAATCTGGTAGAGCTTGAGATGAGCGCAGTCGCCATGGTCAAGCTGCATTTTGAATTTTAAAAGGAGAAAAAGCTCTCATGAACACCGAGATGATCAAAGCGCTTGAGGACCTGGAGAAGGAAAAGGGCATCAAGAAGGCTTATATGCTCGACAGAATTTCTCAGGCCCTGGCAGCAGCCTACAAGGCCATGCACAAGTCCACAACCCAGAGCACCGCTCTGGATAACCTGTTCGTCAACATCGACGAGCACACCGGCGCCATTTCCATGCACGCCGTAAAGACCGTCGTTGAGTACGACGATAACCCCGCCAGCGAGATCACCATCGAGGACGCTATGGAGTATTCCGCAGATCCTCAGCTGGGCGATCAGATTCGCATCGAGGTCGAGGTCGCAGACTTCGGCCGTATCGCTACCCAGACTGCAAAGCAGGTCATCATCCAGGGTATCCGCGAAGCTGAGCGCGGCATGATCGTAGAAGAGTTTGCTTCCAAGGAGCATGAGATTCTCACAGCGACCGTCACACGTATCGATACACGCTATGGCAACGCCAGCATCGAGATCACCGGTCCCAGAGATAAGACCGAGACTCTGCTGAGCGCACAGGAAATGATCCGCGGCGAAGTCCTCCGCGAGGGCGACCGCGTTAAGGTCTATGTCGTTGAAGTCCGCAACGTCGGCAAGGGCCCCCAGATCGTTGTTTCCAGAACACATCCCGGTCTGGTCAAGCGCCTGTTTGAGCTGGAAGTTCCCGAAATCCACGACGGTACCGTTGTTGTTCAGAGCATCGCTCGTGAAGCAGGCTCCAGAACAAAGATCGCCGTCTATTCCGCAGATGAGAACGTTGATCCCATCGGCGCATGTGTCGGCCCCAAGGGCGGCCGTGTTTCGGCCATCGTTGATGAGCTGAAGGGCGAGAAGATCGATATCATCAAGTATTCCGAAGATCCCGTCCAGTTCATCGCCGAAGCTCTGTCTCCTTCCGATGTTCTGTCTGTCCAGCTGATGGAAGAAGGCAAGAGCTGCGTCGTCGTCGTTCCCGACGATCAGCTGTCCCTGGCCATCGGTAAGGAAGGCCAGAATGCAAGACTGGCTGCCAAGCTGACCGGCTATAAGATTGATATCAAGCCTCAGTCTCAGGCACAGTAATTAAAAATAACATCGGGAGGCGGCGCTATGCCCAAGAAGATACCCATGCGGCAGTGCGCAGCATGCCGTGAGAAAAAGGAAAAGAGTGCCCTCGCAAGGGTGGTTCGCACCCCTGCCGGAGAGGTTTTATATGACGCAAAGGGCAAGGTTTCGGGCCGCGGCGCTTATATCTGCAAGGATATCAAGTGCCTGGAAAAGGCGGTCAAGAGCCGTGCGCTGGCAAGAGCCC
>JAFYOK010000109.1 GCA_017560175.1 Clostridia bacterium
GAAGCTACAAAGATCATCGAAGAGGAAGGCCTGCAGGCTCGTGCCGATCGTCATCGCAAGAATGCCGATGCCATCGCCAAGGCTCTGGAAGCTATCGGCTGCAAGATCCTGGCCGATGAGAGCTGCCGCGCTTCCACACTGAGCGTTGCCATCTATCCCGAAGGTGTGGATGATGCCAAGTTCCGCTCCACCATGCTGGATCAGGGCGTCGTCGTTGCCAATGCGCTGGGCGCATACAATGGCAAGGCATTCCGTCTGGGCCACATGGGCAATGCTACTGTTAACGAGCTGATCGTCGCTCTGTCCTCGGTCGAGCGCGCACTGGTCGCCTGCGGCGCCAAGGTCGAGCTGGGCACAGCTATCGGCACATTCATGGCTGAACTGAACAAGTAAGTTTTCTGTTGATACAGCAAAAACCGCCCCGACATCGGGGCGGTTTTTTTCACCACGCAAAATATCTGCCCAAATCGGGAACAATACCGATATGTGTGCGTCTAAGTTATGTATCCTATATCGAAAGGAGGGCGCAGGATGCGCCGGACCTGTTTATCCATTGCGCTGCTCCTTGGGGCAGCAGGCCTCTGGGTCTTTAAAGACTACACTTATGGCATTACTTTTATGATGGGCGCTGCGGCGGTGGGCTGTGTTGGGCTGGCCTTCATTCTTTTTCTGACCGGGCCGTTTAAAAATCCTAAACACCAGCGCCTTGCCAAACGGCTGCTCAGTCTCATCCTCGTGCTGGCCATCCTCGGCAGTATCTCCTTTGTATGGATCGAAGCTCTGATCTTCCACGGTGCGGCAGGGGATCCATCGGACGATGCTGACCTGCTGGTGGTGCTGGGTGCCGGACTCAATGGCCTGGAGCCTTCGGCTGTGTTGACTTCCCGACTTAAAGTCACCTATGACTATATGGTCTCCCATCCCGACAGTATTGCTATCCTCACCGGCAGCCAGGGATACAATGAGATGCGCACAGAGGCCTCGGCCATGGCAGAATATCTCATCGATCGCGACATTGCTCCCGACCGTCTGATTTTAGAGGAAGAAGCTCATAACACCGCCCAGAATATCAAATATTCGGTGGCGCTGATGCACGATCTGGGGCTGGAAGACCGTACCGTTATGGTGGTCTCCAATGAGTTCCATCTCTACCGTGCCGAACGCATCTTTGTACGTTACGACATGGATGTTTACAGCCTGCCAGCACCTACGCCGAAGATCGGACTGATCCCTCTCAACAGCTATACCCGTGAATATTGCAGCGTCGTCGTTATGTATGCCAAAGACCTGTTGGGTATTGATGAATAATGAAAAAGCCGAATCCACAGACTGTGGATTCGGCTTTTATTTTTATCTAATGCGCCGCAGGCTCCGCAACATTCGCAACGCGAATATTTCACTCGTCCGCAGGACGAATATCACTGCCGCTATGCGGCAATATCACTTGCGAAGCAAATATCACTCGTTAAGAAGCTCCGCTTCTTAACGCTTAGGTGCTCTGGGCATCTCCCATGCGTTGTGGTCAGTATGCAGCAGCATGTGAGCCTTATGAGACAGAGGTGCCTCAAAGTATTCCTTATACAGCTGTGCAACATCCTTGTTGTAATGAGAGAAACGGATCTTCGAC
>JAFYOK010000110.1 GCA_017560175.1 Clostridia bacterium
ATCCGCTTTAAATCGCAGGGAATCACCGATGCTGATACGAAACCTTTCTTTTCCGGCAACGACTTCTACATCACCGGCAAAGATCGTAAGGAATTCTTCGGTTCCTCTCATGTGGGGCTGTGCTTGCAGAAATCCTTCCGGTTTTATCTCGATCATGTAGCTTTCAAACTGCGTATCTTCCTGAAACGGAAATGCAGGCCGATTGATATAGCGTCCCTCATCTTCTACAAGAGGAGTTACTTCGCTTGATTGGATCAGCAAATGGGTCGTATCATGCATGTCGACCAACGAGGTAAATGATGTTTTATATCCATTTGCAATTTTCCAAAGGACAGAGATTGTCGGATTAACATCTCCCTTCTCAATCTGTGCAAGCATACTGCGGGATACTCCCGTCAACTTTGCTGCAGCATCCAGTGTTATTTTCTTCTTCTCACGAATTTCCTTGATATTTTGGGCTACTGCTTTTTGAAAATCCATACAGCCTCCTGTTGACAACATATCGGACTGATAGTACAATATACCAAAATCCAATATATCGGATTTTGGTCTTATTATATCGTCGATGGCGTAGGGGGTCAATATGTTTAACTGGATTCAATTTCTTTTTTATGCGATTGTGACGGCGGTCACACCCGGTCCCAATAATATCATGTCCATGTCAAATGCTGGTCGGCAGGGCTTCAGGAAGACGCTCCCATTCAATTTTGGAATCTGGATCGGTTTTTCGCTCGTTATGCTGATATGCACCTTTTTTTGCAACACCCTCTCTACGCTGATTCCGAAAATCAAAACACCTATGCTCTTCATCGGCGCCGCATATATTCTCTATCTCGCATGGAAAACATTTAAGAGTTCTTCTGTAATCGAAGAAGATGAGCGGCACGGAAATTTTATTTCAGGACTGGTTTTGCAGTTTGTCAATCCGAAGATTTACATTTATTGCATCGTATCCATGGAAGCCTACATATTGCCGTACTATCACGGTGAATGGGACGTGCTGATTTTCTTTGCTTTGCTGCTGGCTTTTATTGGTTTTGCTTTTACATTGCTCTGGTCTTTGTTTGGGTCTGTTTTCAAAATGCTTTTTTCCCAATATGCCAAAACTACAAATGCAATCATGGCGCTGCTCTTGGTCTACTGTGCCGTCTCTCTTTTCTTGTAAATCACTAAAAAAGAAACACCCCATCCACACGCCTAAATGTGGATGGGGTGTTTGACTAAACAGTTGCGGTAATTAACTTAATGACATTGATCTTCTGATGGGGCTCTTTTATTACATAAGGGGCGCCAGCAGACGCAGCATGGCATTGACCAGCCTGCGGCATCCGCGCACACGGGTGCTTTCCAATGTGATCGGGCGGCACCGCTCAAGGGTCTTTTGAAAATCGGCCTCGATTTCTTCGATGACCGTATGCCGATAGATCCACAGGCCACATTCAAAATGCAGATACAGGCTGCGGTAATCCAGATTGATGGTACCCACCACGGCAGTATCATCATCGGCCACAAAGGATTTGCTGTGAATGAATCCCGGCATATACTCATAGATCTGCACCCCACGCTCGATGAGCTGCGCATAATAGGCCTTGGCAACGGCATGGGCATACCAGTGGTCGGCCACATGAGGAACAATCAGTTTTACATCCACACCGCTTTTTGCGGCATTGCCCAACGCCGTCAGCATTTCATTGTCGAGGATCAGATAAGGTGTGGTGATGTGAACATACCGCCGTGCCTTGCCCAGAATATCCATATAGACAGTCTCGCCCACCAATTCGTTATCGAAGGGAGATTCATCAAAGGGGATGACATAACCCGGAATGGTTGGCTCTGTGTCAAAGGTCGGGCGGAACGGTTCATAGTCGGCAATGCGCTGGCGTGTGGAGATCTGCCATAATTCCAGAAACATGGCAGCAAAACTGAAGGCCGCTTCTCCACGCACCATAACGGCGCTGTCCTTCCAGTATCCATAAGGCGCGATGCGATTGACATACTCATCGGCCAGATTGACGCCGCCCGTAAAGGCCACCTTGCCGTCGATGACCATGATCTTGCGGTGGTCACGGTTGTTCTGGATCGAGGACAGGAAAGGACGGAATGGGTTGAATACCTGACAGCGGATGCCCATTTCCCGCAGCTTTTTATGATAACCATAGGGCAGTTTGGGCAGGCAGCCGAGGCCGTCATACATGACACGGACATCCACACCCTGTGCAGCCTTGCGTCGGAGGATCGCCAGAATGCTGTCCCACATTTCCCCTTCTTCTATAATATAGTATTCAAGGAAAATATATCGCTCGGCTTTTTCCAGTTCCTCCAGCATGGCGGCCCATTTCGCTTCGCCCGAAGGGAAATAGATCACCTCGGTATTCTTAAAGGCAGGAACATCGCCATATTGGTTCATATAGCGGACAAAATTCTGTTTTTGGGGATCCTCGCGCAGTTCTTCTGTAATGCGCGGATCCTGAATGATCCGGGAAGCATTCTGCCGACGGATGCGCTTGTGTTCCTTATTGACCAGCAAGGGCAGCTTCTGTCCTTGTATATATAAATAAAAGAGAGAACCGTAGATGGGAAAGACGGCGATCTGCACGATCCACGTCAG
>JAFYOK010000111.1 GCA_017560175.1 Clostridia bacterium
TGAACAGGTCCAGTAAAAACGGACAATAGACAAAACACCCCCTAATGTAGGAAAATGAAAGTACTACATTGGGGGGTGTTATCATGTCCAGAGAAAAGTATACGCATGTACAAGTACTTCTGCCAGAAATCCGAGCAATGGAATCGGCAGGGAAAACGAAGCGGGAAATCGCAGAGCATTTCGGACTGCGAAACAAGTATGTTGTGAAACAGTTGCTTACTCGCGAACGACGAAAAGAAAAGAAGATGATGGCAGGAATCATGCCGCGACCTCAAGGCCGCCCGCGCAAAGATGCATCACCAAAAGATATCGTTGCTGAACAGGCGTGCGAAATCAAACAACTCAAAATGCAAAACGCATTGTTGCGGGATTTTCTGCAATTGACAGGAAGGAAGTGAGACCGATCGTAAAATATCAAGTTATTTATATGAACCGCAACCGTTATCCCGTGTCTGAGATGTGTCAGTTCTTTAGCGTATCGCGCAGCGGATACTATGACTATGTAAAACGACTAGATCTGCCGGCACATGATGCTTCCTTGGCTGATATTATTCGCGAACAGCAGAAGAAGTGTGACAAGACTTATGGATATCGCCGTATGTGGAAGTGGTTAGGAAACACAAAAAATATCTATCGAAACCCTAAAACAATTCTACGCATTATGAAGAAATATGAACTTCTATCCGAAATTCGCCGCCGTAGAAAATGGCAGCAAATGGGACAACAACTTCATAAATACGAAAACCTGCTAAATAGAGAATTTCAGACCGACAGACCGAACCATAAATGGGTCACAGATATTTCTTACATCCACACCGGTCAAGGCGTCCTATATTTATCTATTATTCGTGATCTATATGATAACAGCATCGTTGCACATAAAACGGGAACAAACCAAAGTGTCAATCTTGTGTTGGATACCATCCGCCTTGCTATGCAGAAGGAAAAGAAAGTCGCTGCGGAGTTGCAGCTCCACAGCGACCAAGGGGGTCAGTACACGTCTCAAGCATACTTTGACTTAACTAAAGAATATGGGATAATTCCGTCTATGTCAAGACGCGGAAATTGCTATGACAATGCAATGGCAGAAAATTTCTTCTCTATCCTCAAAACCGAGTGCATCTACAGACACCAAGCTGCCACCTTTGAGGAAGCTAATACGTTAATTGATAACTACATCTATTTCTACAATAACCAGCGTATTCAGTTAAAAACTGGAGTGGCGCCGCTTACACTGCGCCACTCCGCTTAAAACTTATTATTTTCCTACCAGGGGTCTTTTTTGTGCTGTCCGTACAATCTGGGGCTGTACACCGCGGCAAGGGGTGGTGGAAAAGATGCTTATTTGAACAGGGGCAGGTTCATGATGTCGAACTCGGAATCCAGAGGATTCTTGATGTCGGCAGCATTACGATACTGCTGAACAGCCACGGTGCTCTTCTTGATGGGCTGGATGGTACCGGCACCGGAGACGCAGCCGCCGGGGCAGCACATGCCTTCCAGCAGGTAGCCGTTGTACTTGCCACCCTTGGCCATCATCAGCAGCTTGCGGCACTCATGCAGACCCATGGCGTTGGCAACCTTGACCTCGCGCTCGGGATCCCACTTCTTGATGACGTCGATGACGCTCTGTGCAACGCCGCCGCCCACTGCGAACAGGCGAGCCTGGCCGCTGGCGTGGTTCAGGGGAACTTCTTCTTCCTTGGTGATGGCGTTCCAATCGATGCCCTTGGCCTCGATCATACCCTGCAGCTCTTCATAGGTCAGAACGAAGTCAACATCGCTGCGGACGCTGCGACGGCTGGCTTCCAGCTTCTTGGCGGAGCAGGGACCGATGAAGGCGATCTTTGCCTCGGGCTTCTGAGCCTTCAGCATACGGGCGGTCAGAACCATGGGAGACATTGCCATGGAGATGTACATCTTGAACTCGGGGAACATCTTCTTTGCCATAGCGGCCCAAGCGGGGCAGCAGGAAGTAGCCATGAAGGGCTGATGCTCGGGAACCTCACGCAGGAAGTCCTTGGCCTCTTCGATGGCGCACATGTCAGCACCGATGGCAACTTCCACCAGATCGGCGAAGCCCAGCTGCTTCATGGCAGCGGTCATACGCTCGGGAGTTGCGGCGGGGCCGAACTGGCCAACGAAAGCGGGAGCGATGATGGCGATAACGGGAGTGCCTTCCTTGATGGCATGGATCAGCTGGAAGATCTGGCCCTTGTCAGCGATGGCGCCGAAGGGGCAGTTGACCATACACATACCGCAGCCGACGCACTTGTCGTAGTCGATCTTGGCACGGCCGTTCTCGTCAGTGCCGATGGCGTCCATACCGCAAGCCTTGGCGCAGGGGCGCTCCTGCAGGATGATGGCGTTGTAGGGGCAGGCGTTCATGCACATACCGCAGCGGACGCACTTGCTCTCGTCGATGAAGCTCTTGCCGTCGACCCAGGAAATAGCGTTCTTGGGGCAAACCTGTGCGCAGTACTGGCCGGTGCAGCCCTGACAGCCGTTGCTGACCTTATAGCGCTTGGTGGGGCAGCCGTTACAAGCGTAGGGGATGATGTTTACCAGGGGGGGATCGTAGTACTTCTCGGCGATGGCGCTTTCCACAACACCGGTGGACAGGGGCTTGTGCTCGGTTACGGGACGCAGGGGCAGACCCATAGCCAGGCGCAGGCGCTCACCGACGATGGCGCGCTCCAGGAAGACGTGCTCGGCAGTGCCGGGAACGATCTGATAGGGCAGTTCCTCGATGCGGGAGTAGTCGCCGCCTTCATAAGCCAGACGGGCAACTTCGGTGAAGACTCTCTTACGGATGCTGGATACGGTAGTGGGGATTCCTCTGATCTCAGCCATAATGGGGCCTCTCTTTCTATGTTCTTATTTTAATCGGTTCTATGCAGTGGGGCGCAATGCCCCATATCATATAAATTATAACAAATATTTAACAAAAAATCTATTGGCGTACTATGACAAAAATATACCATTCTTTTTTGGGGGAATTCGACGGATTGCCATAGGAAATCGCAAGAAACGGGAGAATTCTGCGAAAAAATACACCAGAATGGTCTATTTAGCGAATATGCATCGGTCACGGTATGACAAACTTGCACAAAAAAAGACAAAGAAAATTCGCACCTATTATTATACAGGATTTTCTGCCGTAAAGGAACAGAAAAATTCGGGGAAATTTAAGTTTTTTCTTCGGTTTTTCCGATATCACGGCAAAGAACCGGCAAAAAACCCCCGCGCCCGGGCATGAAAGGAGAAATCTGCCCCGATCCCGGCCTTCTTTCGGCGTTCCCTTTTACCTTTTGGACTGACAACCTCCCATTCCGTTAACGTTCCAAACATTGGCTGAATGTATCGACCGAATAGCAACAGTGAGTTGCTTGCTCATGACAGCCTCTCGCATTATAATCATATTGAGGTGATAATTCCATGGAAGTAAAGAATATGATTCTCGAATTGAGAACGAAAAAAGGAATGTCCCAAGAAGAACTTGCGGAAA
>JAFYOK010000011.1 GCA_017560175.1 Clostridia bacterium
ATCAGACGGATGACGCCGTCGCCATCCAGATCCTGGCGCTGAACGCCGGGCATGGGTTCTGCAAAGGGATAACGTCTGGGCGCCGAACGGACAGTATCGGGGGTGGTCAGATAATATTCCGAACCGTCGGGCGATACACGGGGAACTGCATAAACGGTATAATGATCGAGCAGATACTTCATCTGTTCGTCTTCGGTGTTGGAAAGGATGGTATCCAGCAGATACATGACGGTCATGCTGCCGGTGACCTCACCTGCATGGAGGTTGCCCTCGACATACAGCGCAGGCTTATCTTCAAAACCACCGGTGGCCTTGTTGGTCACTTTAAGAACCCACTGCTGGCGGCCTTCGGGGGTCTGACCGATGGAATCCAGCTCGACAAAGGCAGGATGCTCGGCTGCATACTTCTGCAGAATCTCGGTGATCTCTGCATACTTATAATAATGATCGTAAACGTAGGTGTGTTTCAAAACAGTTCCTCCTTTTTGATCTTCGTTTATAAAGTGATTGGGTTTTTCTATACAAACGATCGGATTTTCGCTCCGTGGTTATTGTAACATTTGTGCAAAAAATCTTCAATAGCAGAACCGAAATTATACAAAAAATAAAGCCCTGCTCGTTGAGCAGGGCTTTGGATTTTTATTCCTCTTCGGGGATATCGTGATGATGATCGTCGTCATCTTCGCCGAAGGGCTTGATCTCACCGACGATGGGGGTGGGGTCGATGCCCTTACGGGTATAGTAGTCGGCCAGAGCGGCACGGATGGCTTCTTCAGCCAGAACGGAGCAGTGGACCTTGACAGGGGGCAGACCGTCCAGCGCTTCCATAACGGCGGTGTTGGTCAGAGCCAGAGCTTCCTGAATGGTCTTGCCCTTGACCAGCTCGGTGGCCATCGAAGATGTTGCGATGGCAGCGCCGCAGCCGAAGGTCTTGAATGTGACCTCCTGGATAACTTCGTTCTCGTCGATCTTCATAAACATCTGCATGATGTCGCCGCACTTGGCGTTGCCGACCATACCGACAGCGTTGGCATCTGCCAGTTCGCCGACGTTCTTGGGATTCATCAGATGTTCCATAACTTTGCTCGAATACTGCATTTTATATCTTCCTCCGATAATTTATAGGATAATCAGGCCTGTTAGTCCTTCCAGATGGGGGACATGCTGCGCAGACGCGCAACGACCTGAGGCAGAGCTTCCAGAATACGATCAACATCCTCTTCGGTGTTGAAACGACCCAGAGACAGACGCAGGGAACCGTGGGCGACCTCGTGTGCCAGACCAATGCCCATCAGGACATGGGAAGGATCGAGGGAGCCGGTGGAGCAGGCCGAACCGGTGCTGCCGCAGATGCCCATGTGGTCGAGGAAGAGCAGCAGGCTCTCGCCCTCGATGGCTGTAAAGACAAAGCTGCAGTTGCCGGGCAGACGCTGAGTGGGATGGCCGGTCAGGCTGGCCTGGGGAATGACAGAAAGAACACCGTCAATCAGGCGGCGCTGCAGCGCGCGGACACGGGTGCTTTCTTCTTCCATCTCGGTCATCTTGAGGTAAGCGGCTTCGCCGAGGCCGACGATACCGGGAACGTTCTCGGTACCGCTGCGGCGACCCTTTTCCTGTCCGCCGCCGGTGATGAAGGGCTCGGGCAGGATGCCGCTGCGGATGTAGATAGCGCCAACACCCTTGGGGCCGTTGATCTTGTGGCCCGACAGGGAGAGCAGGTCAATGTTCATGGCCTTGACATCCAGGGGGATGTGACCGAAAGCCTGAACAGCGTCGGTGTGGAAATAAACGCCCTTATCGTGGCACAGCTTGCCGATCTCGGCGATGGGCTCGATGGTGCCGATCTCGTTGTTGGCCGCCATAATGGAGACCAGAACGGTATCTTCGCAGATGGCTTCTTCCAGCTGCTTGAGGTCGACCAGACCGTACTGGTCAACAGGCAGGCGTGTGACGCGGAAGCCTTCCTTTTCCAGTGCCTTGCAGGTCTGGAGGATGGCAGGATGCTCGATGGTAGTTGTAATCAGATGCTTTCTGCCGTTGGCCTTGCGGGAATGCATCATGCCGCGGAGGGCATAGTTATCCGACTCGGTACCGCCCGAGGTAAAGAAGATCTCCTTGGGATCGGCATTGATGACGGCAGCAACCTTTTTTCTGGCCTCTTCGACGGCCTCACGGGCACGCTGGCCCAGGCCGTAGAGGGACGATGCGTTGCCGTAGCCTTCGCTGAAGAAGGGCAGCATTTTATCGATAACACGAGGATCGACCTGTGTGGTAGCAGCATTGTCGGCATAGACAAATTTCTTGTCCATTGTCGTTCACTCCTTTTGTGTTTATTTTATCCGTTTTAAATATACACCTTTTAAGTGTTTATTTCAAGAGGGTTGGCGAGAAATCTCGCGCATCCTCGTTAGATACAGTCATTATTTGCGAAAGATGGGGATTTCATCCACAGGCTGTGGATATTTTTAAGCTTTTGCACCCTTGGAACCACCGCCGCCGGGCAGAGATGCTGTGGCCAGCAGGTTGGTGTCAAAGGAGAAGGACAGCTTTTCCTTGTCGCGCTGCTTCTTGAGAGCCAGCTGGATCAGTTCATCCACAAGCTGTGTAAAGCTCATGCCGCCTGCTTCCCACAGGTAATAGGAGAGGGAGCCGGGAACTGTGTTGATCTCGTTGACAAAGAGTTCGCCGCTTTCGCCATCCAGCAGGAAGTCGACACGGGCAACACCCGAAGCGCCGATGGCCTGGAATGCCTTAACAGCCAGATCCTTGACGCGTGCTTCCAGCTCGGCAGGGATGTTCGCAGGAACCTGACGTGCCAGCGAAGCCATACCCGAAGCACCCTTGCTGCCGCCGGAGGCCTTTGCGCCGCCCATCTTGGCACCCTTAGCGCCCTTGGAACCGCCGCCGCTCTGATACTTATCCTTATAGGTCAGAATATCGGTGGCATTGAGGGGTTCTTCGCAGACCGAAGGACGAGCGCTGTCGCTGTCGCCCAGAACAGCGCAGTTGATCTCGCGCAGGTTCTCAACAGCACGCTCGCAGATGGCATGCTGTGCAAAGCTGAGAGCGTTGACCAGCGATTCCTCCAGCGCCTCGCGGTTTCTGGCCTTGCTGATGCCAACGCTGGAGCCCAGGTTGGAGGGCTTAACGACGATGGGATAGCCGATCTCGCGCTCGATGCGGTCGATGATGGCTTCCATATCGGCATAGAAATCGGTGCGGCTTACCAGCAGACCGGGCAGGCAGGGGAGACCCTGGGATCGGAAGAGGGCCTTCATGACCCACTTATCCATACCGGCAGCCGATGCGCAGACGTTGCAGCCGGAATAGGGAACACCCCAGTATTCCAGCAGACCCTGCAGGGTGCCGTCTTCGACGTTGGTGCCGTGAACGGCGGTCAGAACGGCATCGACAGGGATAAATGTGCCCTTACCGAAAGTCTTGGGGGGGAAGGACATGAGAACGCTCTTGCCCTCGTGACGGACAGGGATGACTTCCATAGCATTTTTCAGTGCTGTGGGGATGTCTTTATAACTGTTGATATCCAGCAGGTTTTCTCCTGTGAAGAAACGGTTATCCTTAGTGATGTACAGTGCGATGGGGGTATATTTGCTGCGATCCAGCGCGGCTGCGGCCTGCATGGCAGTGATGACCGAAACCTCATGTTCGACGCTGCTGCCGCCGCAGACAACGGCTACCTTGATGCTCATAACATGCACTCCTTTATGTGTAGTGTATAGCTTCTATTTACAGACAGCTGAAACTGCCTTTTAAGTAATTTGTTTTTGTACGGGCATGCACCGGACAAAAACACCATAATCCGCAAGCAGCCTCGCAAGGCTGCCGCGAAACCGCTCCGCAGAGCGGAACTCTTTTGGCTCGAGAAACCAGCGAAGCGTTTCGAGAGCCAGACCTGCTTTAGTAATGATCGGGAAGGTCATTAAGCAACAGGATCATCTTGGGGCCGGGGATGGTGCGAGTGAAGGCCAGACCCTTTTCCAGGGTATCGGTCAGGCAGATCTTCTGCGAATCGAAGCCGCCTTCCAGCAGACCGCGCTGAATGTCTTCACCGCGCTTGGCATCGACCAGTACAGCATAATCGACACAGCCGGCGGCGTATTTGCCCATCTCGGCATTGAGCTGACTTTCCATCTCGCCCAACTCGACCATGCCGGGGGTAACGACGATGCGTGTCATGCCCTCGCACATGGAGAGGGTCTCCAGCGCAACCTTGGAACCTTCGGGATTGCTGTTATAAGCGTCATCGATATACCATGTATCGCCGCCGCCCGAAAGCAGCTGCAGACGATGGGGTACGCTTTCCAGCGCGCGAACGGCCGGAACCAGCGACTTCATGGGAATACCCATACGGTTGGCAACGGCAACGGCACCGATGATGTTCTGTACATTGGCACGACCCAGCAGGCGGGTCTTGAAGGTGACGGTCTCACCCTCGGGAGTGGTGACAGCAAACTCCGAACCGAAAGCACCGACCTTGATGTCGCCGCCGCGGTAGCCGCAGGCTTTGCTGCTGCCGTAGAGGGTAACATTGCCGTCATAGCTGCCGCCGCCGATGATGGGACTATCCATATTGAGGAAGGCACCATCCTTATCTTTGGTGGCACGATAGAGAGCCAGCTTTTCATTGATGATGTTGTCGAGGCTGCCAAAGGTCTCCAGATGCTGGGGGCCGATGGACGTAACGATGCCCATGTCGGGATGAACCATTTCGCACAGCTCGGTGATATCGCCAACATGGCGTGCGCCCATCTCGCAGAGGAAGAGATCGTGGGTGGGCTTCATGCCTTCGCGGACGGCACGGGTGACACCCAGAGGAGTATTGTAATTACCCGGCGTCATATAAACATTATATTTAACAGACAGGAGTTCTTTCAGGAAGTATTTTGTGCTGGTTTTGCCGTAGCTGCCGGTGATGCCGATGATCTTCATGCCGGCATCGACATTGCCCTTGAGGATGCGGAGGGCATCATCGACATACCACCGGGAAATGCGCTTTTCGATGGGTGCGTTGATCTTAGCCAGCAGCATGAGGATATAAGGCATACCGATGATATAGAGGGGCAGTGCGGCAAGAGAGAGCATACCCAGCAGCAGATCAATGACCGCGGCGGTGATGGTCAGACGCTTGACGCGGTCGGTCCAGACCAGTTCCTTCTTGCCCTTCTTGATGGGATTGACCAGAACAAAGAGGGCCGCACCGATGGGAATGAGCAGCTTGATATCCATAAGGATGCCCACCAATGCCAGCAGCATGGGCAGCAGACGCTTGACCGAAAAACTCTCGGCTGTGTTTTCACGCAGATACTTCTTATAAGAAGGATTCTGGTAGGAACACAGCTGATACATATGGATGGAGCGGCGATAGGTCAGAAAGCCTGCAGGCAGCAGACAGAGGATCCAAAGCAGACTCCAGAAATTGAAGCCAAAAACAAAGGTGGTTGCATAAACGGTTGTGTTCATAATGGCAGCCTCCTATTTAATTGAGCAGGAATGCCGACATGACACCGGCAAACTGATGGGGATTTTCGACGAAGGGGAAGTGGCTGCCGCCCCGGATGACGGCCAGACCCGAACCGGGGATCAGCTTCTCCATGGTCTGTCCGTCGGACAGAGGAGTAGCTGTATCCTTTTCGCCCCATACCAGCAGAACAGGAACTTTGATCTGAGGCATGAAGGGGGTCATATCGGTATTGACCACGTTGGACAGGGTCTTGCGCATGACGGGAGATGCCGCCTTGTAGTCAGCTGAAGAGCGCTTGTCGCGCTGGGTCTCATAAAGCTCACCGAAGAGGGGACGGGTGATGGGATTGGTGCCCAGCACACGCAGGCACTTATAGATGCGCTGACGGATCCTGTATCCCATGCTGCGATGGGGCAGGACACCGGCGGCATCAATAAAGACAGCCTTCGTGACCTCCAGTTTGCAGCCGGGACGGGTCATCAGACCCACCGATACGCGGCCGCCGTGGCTGTGGCAGATGAGAATACACTTTTTAATATCCACAGCCTGTGCAAAACACTCGGCAAAATCGACGTAATCTTCCACGGTCAGCGGCTGTGCAGGTTCATCTGTACCGCCGACACCGGGCATATCAAAGGCGACAACGCGGTAGCGCTGCTCCAGAGGCGCCAGGACGGTGCGGTAAGCCGTGATGGGCGCACCCCAGCCGTGGAGGAAAAGGACGACTTCGCGGCTGTCGCCGGGGATACCATTGTCGATATAATTTACTTTTAAGCCTTTAACGGTAATTTCCATTGTCGGATCACCTTTTATGTATATAGATAAAGTTCATGTTATCGGGGGAAATGCTCCACAGGCTGTGGAGCATTTCCGCGCCGTTAAAATTTCAGTTGTTTTCTCTTAAAATGAAACCTCCGCCCAACACATGACCGTCTTCGGCATAGCAGACCGCCGACTGTCCGGGAGAGAGTGCGCGCACCGATTCTTCAAACTCGATGCGGCCCTGGGCAGGATAGAAAACGCCGGTTTCAAACTTTTTGGTGTGGCGCACCTTGACGCGGCAGGGGACAGACTCCTGTCCGGCCACATCAGGATCGGTCAGGCAGATGCTGCCGATGCGAACGGTGGTCGCCTTGGGATCGATGAGCGAAAGGACGATATCGCCGCTTTCAATATCAATATGGCGGACATAAAGGCGGCCGCTGGCGGCGATACCCAGTCCGCGGCGCTGACCGACGGTATAACGGTGAATACCCAGATGGGGGCCGAGGATCTTGCCGTCTTCATCAACAAAATTTCCCATGAGGGGCTTGGCACCACGATCTTCGATAAACTTGCCGTGATCGTCGTCGGGAATGAAGCAGATCTCCATGCTGTCGCCCGTCTTGCTGCTGGAAAGACCGCCCGATGCCGCCAGGGCACGTGTCTCGCTCTTATCCTGCAATTCTCCCAGAGGGAAAATGCAGCGTGCGATCATTTCGGGGGGCAGACGGTAGAGCATATAGCTCTGATCCTTGGGGCTGGGTGACGCAAAAAGTTTTCCGTCGCGCACAACGGCATAATGGCCGGTGGCTACCTTTTCGGCACCGATCCGATCGGCCGCTTCAAAAAGACGGCGGAACTTGACGGCAGGATTGCAGATGATGCAGGGATTGGGGGTCTCGCCGCGCAGATAGCTTTCGACAAAAGGACAGATGACCTTTTCATCCAGTTCGGCGGCAATATCGATGACCTCAAAGGAGATGCCCAGTTCTTCGGCCGCACGGGCGGCAGACCCTTCATCGGCCCCCGGTCCACGCAGAAAAACACCGTGGATGGTATAACCCATTTCCTTGAGCAGCAGCGCCGAAGCCGCCGAATCTACGCCGCCCGACAGGCCCAAAACAACCTTTTTTTCTTCCACTTTGGCAGTTCTCCTTTCTGTTTGGTACTATTTTTGCCCGTTTTCCAAAAATAGATACAGGCATACATCTTCATGGTACAACAATCCCGGTCGTTTTGCAATGAAATTCTATGCGGCAGGCCAGAAAAATACCCAAAGACACCCATATTTGTTCTCTGTATTGCCCACAGAAAACCGCAGCAATTCTGCACATTTTTCTCTATATTATATAGCCAAATTTATAGCCCAAAACCATTGCAGAAAAAGCCTCGTTTGTGCTATAATTAACGTGTATTTTTGCCGCCTTCAGGTGGCATATTCCAAGACTCTTCGGGAGGCGCACAGTATGTATCTCCACCTGGGCCGCGATACCGTCGTTCTGCAGAAGGACGTCATCGGTCTTTTTGATCTGGACACATCCACATGGTCGAAACACACCAAGAATTTTCTGACCGCCTGGGAAGAAAAGGGATGCGTTATCAATGTCAGTGACGATCTGCCTAAATCGGCGGTTGTCTGCTGCGGCAAAGATGGCCGTACCCTGGTCTATATTTCCCAGCTGTCCTCCCAGACGCTGCTCAAGCGTTCCAAAGAAGAACTCTACTGATTCTCTGGGCCTCGAAACAGGCACATACAGTGCCTTCGGTTTCTCAGCCCAAAAGAGTTCCGGCCTGCGGGCCGGATTTCGCGGCATCTTTGCGAAGATGCGCGCGGTTTATGGAGTTTTTGCCCGGCGCATGTCCGTGCAAAAACAAATTGTTAAAATCCAACAGTATCAATTTTTCATTTTCATATATCATCGGCCGCATCGCGGCCTGTCGGCTACCATAAGACAAGGAGCAGAAATCTATGAACCAGACACCCGAAAAAATCGAATCCACTTATGACGAAAACCAAATTCAGGTACTCGAAGGCCTGGAGGCAGTCCGTAAGCGTCCCGGTATGTACATCGGCACCACCTCGAGCCGCGGCCTGCACCATCTGGTCTACGAGATCGTCGACAACTCCATCGATGAGGCGCTGGCCGGATACTGCACCCACATCGAGGTCGATATCCTGCCGGGCGATGTCATCCGCGTTGCCGACAACGGCCGCGGTATCCCCACCGGTATCCATCCCAAGATGGGCTTCTCTACCCTCGAAGTTGTCTTTACCGTCCTGCATGCCGGCGGTAAGTTCGGCGGCGGCGGCTACAAGGTCTCCGGCGGCCTCCACGGCGTCGGTGCCAGCGTTGTTAACGCCCTGTCGGAATGGCTGACCGTTGAAGTCCACAACGGCGGCAACATCCACGAGATGTCCTTCCACCGCGGTGCCAAGGATGGCGATATGCGCATCACAGGCACCACCGACCGCACCGGCTCGATCATCACCTTCAAGCCCGACGGCGAGATCTTTGACGATCTGGTCTACGACTATGAGATCCTGCTCAACCGTCTGCGCGAGCAGGCCTTCCTCAATGCCGGTCTTTCCATTACCCTGACCGACCGCCGCGGTGAAGAACCCATCCAGGATGCCATGTGCTACGAAGGCGGCATCGCCAGCTTTGTCGAGCACCTCAACCGCAACAAGACACCTCTGCACGAAGAGGTTATCTTCTTCTCGGGCCGCAAGGACGATGCCATTGCGGAGATCGCCCTGCAGTATAACGACGGCTATACCGAGAACATCACCTCTTTTGCCAACAATATCAACACCACCGAGGGCGGCATGCACGAAACCGGCTTTAAGGCTGCCCTCACCAAGGTCATCAACGATTATGCCCGCAAGTTCAAGATCATCAAGGACGATGACAAGAATCTGACCGGCGAAGACGTCCGCGAAGGTATCTGCACCGTCATTTCGGTCAAGCTGACCGAAGCACAGTTCGAAGGCCAGACCAAGACCAAGCTGGGCAACGCCTATATCCGTACCCTGGTCGATAACCTGGTCTACGACAAGCTGATGACCTTCTTTGAAGAAAACCCTGCCATCGCTCGTTCCATCGTTGAAAAGTCGACCACCGCAGCCCGTGCCCGTGAGGCCGCCAAGCGTGCCCGTGAGGCCACACGCCGCAAAACTGCGCTGGAAAGCGCCTCTCTGCCCGGTAAGCTGGCCGACTGCCAGGAGCGCGATCCCGAACTGACCGAGATCTTCATCGTCGAGGGTGACTCGGCGGGCGGCTCGGCCAAGAGCGGTCGTGACCGCAGATACCAGGCCATCCTGCCTCTGTGGGGCAAGATGCTCAACGTTGAAAAGGCGCGCCTGGATAAGGTCTATGCCAACGAAAAGCTGATGCCCATGGTCACCGCCTTCGGTGCAGGTATCGGCGACGAGTTCGATATTTCCAAGCTGCGCTACGGCAAGATCATTCTGATGGCCGATGCCGACGTCGACGGCAGCCATATCCGTACCCTGCTGCTGACCTTCTTCTTCCGCTTCATGCGTCCCCTCATTGAGGAAGGCCACGTTTACATTGCCCAGCCCCCTCTGTTCAAGATCGTTCCCAAGAGCCGCAAGGCCGAGGAGATCTATGCCTACTCTGATGAAGAGCTGGCCCGTCTGCTGATGCAGTATCCCGGCGCCGACATCCAGCGCTATAAGGGCCTTGGTGAAATGAACCCTGAGCAGCTGTGGACCACCACTATGGACCCTGAGAAACGCGTCATCAAGCGCGTCGAGGTCAACGAAGCCGCCCTGGCCGACGAGATCTTCACCATCCTCATGGGTGAAAAGGTCGAACCCAGACGCGAATTCATCGAAAAGAACGCAAAATACGTCGTCAACCTCGATGTATAATCTATAGTTTCCCCAAGATGCCGGGTGCGGAAGCACCAAAGCATTGTGGGATACATAGGGGCATATCACCCCACGAAATGCAAGCATTTCGCAGGGACCCCGAGGGGATTGATGAAAGCAGTTGCAGAGCAACTGACCCCCCTATGCGACTTTTGCATACTTTGCGTCGTGGCAAAGTATGGCCGGGGTTTGGGGCGGCAGCGCCCATCCCGGTGCAAATCAGAAACTGCCATCTTCATGGATGAAGGCAGCAATTCTCATCTATATAGTACAGAAATCACGATATATTCTATGGGGTCCCCGTCCACCGACGGGGCAAAAGGAGCACGATAAGACTATGTACACACCATCCGCCCTGCTGGACGGGGCCATTAAAAAACTGACCGACGAAAAGGGCGATCTTGTCGTCTCCACCTTCTTTGAAGAAGCCGAAGCGCTGGCTGTGGAAGGCAACCGCCTGGTGGTCAAGGTGCCCACCGATCTGGTCCGCAGCGTACTGGAACAGCGCTTCGCCGTTGATGTTGCCGATATCATCTCGGATATTGCCGGCCAGCGTATGCGCGTTGAGTTCCTCTCCGACCCTGCGCAGTATAAGAAATACGAGCAGAGCAAGAGCCAGCTGCCTTCCGGTTATTCGGGCTATACCTTCGATTCCTTTATCGTCGGCAATTCCAACAAGCTGGCCCATGCGGCTGCCATGGCCGTTGCCAACGGTCTGAGCCAGCCCGACGGCGCACCCAATGCCGCTTCGGCCATCTATAACCCTCTCTTCATCTACGGCCAATCGGGTCTGGGCAAGACCCATCTGCTCTATGCCATGATGGAGATGATCACCACCCACCGCTTTGACAAAAAGGTCATCTATATCAAGGGCGACGAGTTTACCAACCAGCTGGTCCGTGCCATTGAAGACAAGAACGTTCCCGCCTTCCGCGACAAGTATCGCGGCGCCGACCTGCTGCTGGTGGACGATATCCAGTTCATCGCCGGCAAGGAGCGTACACAGGAGGAGTTCTTCCATACCTTCAACCATCTGTATGAAGCCGGCAAGCAGATCGTCCTGACGTCTGACCGTCCCCCCAAGGAGATGGCCACCCTGCAGGAGCGTCTGTCCACCCGTTTTGAGTGGGGCCTGCTGACCGACATCCAGCCCCCCGATCTGGAGACCCGTATGGCACTGGTCAACGTAAAGGCCAGCAACCTGGGTGTCCAGCTCCCCGTCGATGTCACCGAATACATCGCATCCTGCATCACCAGCAACGTTCGTCAGCTGGAAGGTGCCGTCAAGAAGCTGGCTGCCCTCCATTCCATTATGAACATTCCCATCGATATCGATCTGGCCCAGCGTGCCATCAAGGATATCTTTAAGGAAAGCCCCGGTCTCAATCCCACACCTCAGCTCATTCTGGAGGAAGTTTCGTCCTTTACCGGTGTGGCCAAAGACAAGATCCTGGGCAAATCGAAGTCCAAAGACATCGTCCATGCCCGTCAGATGATGATCTATCTGATCACACAGATGACCGATCTGTCGCTGCCCGCCATCGGCCGCTTTATCGGCAGAGACCATACCACAGCCCTCTACGCACGCGATAAGATCGCCGAAGAAATTCAGACCAATCCCGGCCTGGATGCCACCATCAAAGATCTGATGAAAAACATCCGCAGCCGCTAAAACTTATCCACAGTTATCCACAGATGCTGTGGGCAACCGCGCGCAAAAGCTGTCAGAAATCCTGTGGAAAAAATTGTGGAAAAAATCGCCTGTGAAAAACAGAGAGAAACTCACAGAAGGCTGTGGATGGGCAAATCCGCTCCCAGAGCCAC
>JAFYOK010000112.1 GCA_017560175.1 Clostridia bacterium
GGGCAATTAAGGCATAAAGTCCTGCGGACAATGAAGAATGAAGTGTGGCCAATGGCCACATGAAAAATGAAGAATGAAAAATTGTTGTGCCTGCGGCGCATTGGTTAAAGAGGCATCGTACTTAGCCTTCCCCCCGGGGGAAGGGGGACCGCTTTAGCGGTGGATGAGGGACTTTTCTTACAGGCTCAGAGTAAAATCTAATACGGCCAAATGGCCGCCCTCATCAGTCACGGCAAGCCGTGCCAGCTTCCCCGTGGGGGAAGCCTTTAAAGCCCACCCTTGATAAGGGCGGGAGGAGAGTTTGTCTAACCAATATTTCTTAAAAAATTAACCCCCGACCGATCGGTCGGGGGTTTTTCCGTAGGATTTAGTTTTCCAGGTGAATGATATTCAGCTCGTCGACGGTAATATCGGTGGTGTAGGGGTTGATCTTTTCATTGATGTAGTCGACAGTAGACTGGGGATCAAGATAGACATAGTCACCGCCGTTGTACTTACCGGTGGTGGTTCCGGGCATGACATCGAAAACAAGGCCGGTATCAAAATCCATGGTGGTTGCAACATTGAGGAAGAACCAGATCATATCCTTGACCGGCATGTTGGTGTCGATGCTCTTGGACATGACTTCGATCATACCGCTGACCTGATCGAGAGAGAACTCATTGACCATCTTCTCGCCGACCGTCTTGAGGAAGTCGCGCTGGATCTCCATGCGGCCGTAGTCGCTGGCGCTTGTACCACGATAGCGAACCAGCTGGATGGCCTTCTTGCCGTCCAGAACCTGATAGCCCTTCTTCAGGTCGATGTGGAACTTGGGATCGGCATCGGCATGATACATATCAAAGGGGACGGTATATTCAACGCCGCCGATGACGTCGACCATCTCGATGAAGCTGTCCATCTTGATGAGGCAATAGTAGTCGGGATAAATACCGGTAACATCATAGATCAGACGGCGAAGCTCGTCCATACCGGCGCGGCCATAGGCGTTGTTGATCTTCTTGATCTTGATATTGACATCGACCATGGTATCTCGGGGAATAGAGACCATGGTGGCAGTATCCTTCTCGGTGTCGACCTGACCCAGCATGATGGTATCGGTGTTGTAGTCATCGCTGGTACCGGCCAGAACGAAAGTGTAAACGCCTTCCTTACGAACTTTCTCGCCGGAAGCCTCTTCGGTTTCCTCATCGGCAGGAACTGTGGGGTCTTCCAGGGGTTCAGCTTCTTCGGAAGGCTCGATCTCTTCCTGGATCACAGGCTCGGGGATCGAAGCAAACTCAGGAGCCTGCAGGGTATCCCAGATGGTATAGCCGGAGTAGACGATAACCATCAGCAGGATGACGATGAGGGACTTGCGAAGGAAAGGATGCTTCTTTCTTGGTTTTTCGTGTTTATTCATAATGATAACTCCTGTAAACATAATAACGCTATTTTAGTATAGCACAAGACGGAAGGCTTTGCCACATTCGGTCATGTAAAATTAAAAAGAATTTTGACATTCTCTCTATTTCTGAGACGAAAGAAGAAGGGAAAATGTTCCAAGAAAAGTTAAGATCTTTTTAACCATAAAAAATCTGCAAAAACCTGTAGAAAGCCACCGTTACCCTTGATTTGGAGGGGTTATCTGTTATATAATATAAACTACTATGCTCTTTTTTAGAGGCATGGATAAAAAGTGTAAGATATGCGTGCCGCAAAGGGTACGCTTTGCTGAAAAATAAATGATTTAGGAGTGGTAAGCAAATGGATAACAACAAGCTTGCGGAACTTTTATTCCCCCATATCAAGACAACTGCACAACAATATCGTGAAGAGATCTACCCCAAGAGAGAACTGCCCGAAGGCGCAATGGTCACCCGTTTCGCCCCCAGCCCCACCGGCTTCCTGCACATCGGCGGTGTTTTCACATCGCTGGTCAACGAGCGCTGCGCCCATCAGTCGGGCGGCGTCTTCCTGCTGCGTATCGAGGATACCGACAAGAAGCGTGAGAAGGAAGACGGTATCTCTGCCATCATCGACGGTCTGGACAGCTTCGGCATCCACTTCGACGAGGGTGTCAACAAGAATGGCGAGAGCGGCGCTTACGGCCCCTACACCCAGAGCTTCCGCGGTGAGATCTACCAGGCCTTCGTTAAGGAGCTGGTCGAAAAGGGTCTGGCTTATCCCTGCTTCTGCAGCGAGGAAGAGCTGACTGCCATCCGCGCACAGCAGGAGATCGACAAGGCAATGCCCGGCTACCATGGCCAGTACGCCAAGTGCCGCGAGCTCACCTATGAGGAGATCGAGGCCAACATCAAGGCCGGCAAGAGCTATGTCATGCGTCTGCGTTCCCCCGGCAAGCCCGGCGGTAGAATCAAGTATAAGGATGTCATCAAGGGCAACATCGAGATGGACGAGAACATCGTCGACATCGTTGTCCTCAAGAGCGACGGCATCCCCACCTATCACTTTGCCCATGCTGTTGACGACAGCCTGATGGGCACCACACACGTCATCCGCGGCGATGAGTGGGTCCCCTCGGTCAACATCCACCAGCAGCTCTTCTATGTCCTGGGCATGAAGGCACCCAAGTATGCCCATGTTGCTCCCGTCATGAAGGAAGAAGACGGTTCCAAGCGCAAGCTGTCCAAGAGAAAGGACCCCGAGGCAGCTGTCAGCTACTTCACACAGGAAGGCTATCCCAAGGAGAGCGTTATCGAGTATCTGCTGACGCTGGCCAACTCCGGTTATGAGGATTGGAGACGTGCCAACCGCGACCTGCCCTACACCGAGTATAAGTTCCAGCTGGGTAAGATGGGCCAGTCCGGTCCCCTGTTCGACCTGCAGAAGCTGCACAGTGTTTCGGGCGATGTCATCTCCCGCATGACCGCCGAGCAGGTTGCCGAAGGTGCCACCGAGTGGGCCAAGGCTTTTGACGCTGATCTCTATGCCTGCCTGGCTGCCGACAAGGCTTATACAGAAGGTCTGTTTGCCATCGACCGCGGCGGCAAGAAGCCCCGTAAGGACATCGCCAAGTGGAGCGACGTTAAGGGCTACTGCGCATACTTCTTCGATGCTCTCTTCACACGTGATGAGGAGCTGGAGATGGACAAGGATCTGCAGAAGGAGATCCTCGAGCGCTACCTGGCCGTCTATAACGAGGCAGACGACAAGGATCAGTGGTTCAACCGCATGAAGGAGATCTGCCCTGCCATCGGCTTTGCTGCCGAAGTCAAGGAGTTCAAGGCTGCTGAGCCCGGTACATATAAGGGTCATGTCGGCGATGTTTCGTCGGTCGTCCGTGTTGCTGTCACCGGCCGCAAGAATACCCCCGACCTGCGCTCCATCATGGCACTGATGGGCCGCGACAAGTGCGAGCAGCGCATCAAGGACTATATCGCAGCTCTGTAATCGGATATAGGCCAATCCTCAGTCGCCTACGGCGCCAGCTCCTTTCAAAAGGAGCCTTTGGCTGGGCAGTGTTTTGAAAATATCGCTGCGCCGGAAGCCCTCTTTTGAAAGAGGGTGCACCCGAAGGGTGACGGGTGATTGGCAATAACAAAGTCTATTTATATATCAAAATACATTCAGGAGTACAATCACGATCATGGAAAATATCGTTACTTCCAATTTTATCGACGAGTTTATCAAGGAAGACCTTGAAAACGGCGTTTATACCCATGTACACACCCGTTTTCCCCCCGAGCCCAACGGCTACCTGCACATCGGCCACTGCAAGGCGCTGTGGATCGACTTCGGCACAGCTGAGAAGTTCGGCGGTATCTGCAATCTGCGTATGGACGACACCAACCCCGCAAAGGAAGATGTCGAGTACGTTGATGCCATCCAGGAAGATATCCACTGGCTGGGCTTCGACTGGGGCGATCGTTTCTTCTACGGTTCCGACTACTTTGAGAAGGACTACGAGTATGCTGTCGAGCTGATCCAGAAGGGTCTGGCTTATGTCTGCGAGCTGACACCCGAGCAGTTCAAGGAGCACCGCGGCGATCTGCAGCGACCTGCTGTCAGCCCCTGGAGAGACCGTCCCATCGAGGAATCCCTCGACCTGTTTGAGCGCATGAAGAACGGTGAGTTCCCCGAGGGTAAGTATACCCTGCGTGCCAAGATCGATCTGGCTTCGGGCAACTTCAACATGCGTGACCCTGTCATCTACCGCATCAAGTACATCCACCACCACCGCCAGGGTGACAAGTGGTGCATCTTCCCCATGTACGACTTCGCACATCCCATCCAGGATGCGCTGGAAGGTATTACACACTCCCTGTGCTCTCTGGAGTATGAAGATCACAGACCCCTGTACAACTGGGTCATCGATAATGTTTCCGTTCCCCACAAGCCTCGTCAGATCGAGTTCTCCCGCCTGAACATCGACCACACTGTCATGTCCAAGCGTAAGCTGCGTAAGCTGGTCGAAGAGAATCTGGTCTCCGGTTGGGACGATCCCCGTATGCCCACTCTGTGCGGTCTGCGCCGCCGCGGCTACACACCCGATGCCATCAAGAACTTCTGCGCCGGCACAGGCGTTTCCAAGTTCTCCGGTGTCATTGAATACGCTTTCCTCGAGTCCTGCATCCGTGCAGATCTCAACACCAACGCCGACCGCGTCATGGCTGTCCTTGATCCCGTCAAGCTGGTTCTGGACAACTACGACGAGAACCTGATCGAGCAGTTCGAAGTTGAGAACAACCCCGAGAAGCCCGAGAACGGCACTCGTGAGGTCTCCTTCTCCAAGGAACTATGGATCGAGCGCGAGGACTTCATGGAAGTTCCCGTTCCCAAGTACAACCGTCTCTTCGTTGGCGGCGAAGTCCGTCTGAAGGGCGCTTATATCATCAAGTGCACCGGCTGCGAAAAGGATGAGAACGGTAATGTCACCGTCATCCATGCCGAGTGCGACCACGAATCCCGCGGCGGCAATGCTGCCGACGGCCGCAAGATCAAGGGCACCATCCACTGGGTCGACAGCAAGACCGCTGTTGATGCTGAAGTCCGTGTCTACTCCAACCTGTTCACCGATGCATCTCCCGATGCTGCCGACAAGAACTTCCTCGACTTCCTCAATCCCGAGTCGCTGACCGTTCTCAACGGCTGCAAGCTGGAGAAGAGCCTGCAGAATGCCGATCCCAAGGATCGTTTCCAGTTCATGCGTCTGGGCTACTTCTGCGTCGACAGCAAGGACAGCACACCCGAGCATCTGGTCTTCAACCGTACTGTCACTCTGAAGGACAGCTGGTCCAAGAAGAAGTAAGATGGCCTTTTATCTTGACAATGCCGCCACAACCGCCGTTCTGCCCCAGGCAGCGCAGGCAGCTATGGCGGTCATGACAGAAAATTATGGCAACCCTTCCTCTCTCCACGAGGGGGGCAGGTCGGCTCGCAATCTTTTGGACAAAGCAAGGGCGGAGATCGCCCTTGCTTTGGGCTGTCCGGAGAAATCGGTCTACTTCACTTCCGGCGGTACTGAGAGCATCAATACCGCTATCGAGGGGGCAGCCATGAAGAACAAGCATCATGGCAAGCACATCATCTCGACAGCCATCGAGCACGATGCTGTCCTCAACAAGCTGACCGATCTCAAGAACAAGGGCTTTGAGATCACCCTCATCGCTCCCGAGCGCGACGGTTCTGTTTCGCTGGACAAGCTGGTGGAGGCCATGCGCAAGGATACCATCCTGGTCACCATGCAAGGTGTCAACAACGAGACCGGCGCCGTTCTGCCTTTTGCAGAAGCCGCTGCTGCCTATAAGAAGATCAACCCCAACGGCATCTTCCATCTGGATGGCGTACAGACCTTCCTCAAGCAGCCCATGCCTCTGAAGAACATCGATCTGGCCTCTGTTTCGGCCCACAAGATCGGTGGTGTCAAGGGCTGCGGTGCCCTCTTTGTCCGTCCCGGCCTGCAGATTCGTCCGCTGGTCTTTGGCGGCAATCAGGAGAGCGGTATGCGTTCGGGCACCGAAGGTATGCCCCAGATCGCCGCATTCATGGAAGCCTGTGCCTATCGCAAGGCAAACATGGCCGAAGCGGCTGCCCATATGGCGGCTCTCAAGACCCGTCTGATCGAAGGGGTCAAGGCCATCGGCGGCACCATCAATACCCCCGAACATTCGGCCGATCATGTGGTCAATCTGTCCATGTGCAAGGGCCGCAGTGAGGTCTATATCCGTAGTCTCAGCGATCGCGGCTATTATGTCAGCGGCGGTTCGGCCTGCGCCCGCGGCAAGCAGAGCCA
>JAFYOK010000113.1 GCA_017560175.1 Clostridia bacterium
CATGAAGCGGGCTTCGATGGAGTGTGCAAACTTGTCGATCTGGTTGCCGGCATCGTTGACGTAGAACTCACGGCTGACTTCGTGGCCTGCACGGGACAGGACCTCTGCCAGTGTGTCGCCCAGAACGCCGCCGCGGGCATTACCCATGTGCATGGGGCCGGTGGGGTTGGCCGAAACGAACTCGACCATGATCTTCATGGGGTTCTCCAGTGTGGAGCGGCCGTAATCGTCGCCCTCTGCCTGGATGGCAGACAGGACCTGCTGGAACCAGCCGTGGCCCAGACGCAGGTTGATAAAGCCGGGAGCAGCAGCTTCCATGGAGCTGAAGATGGTGCCGGACAGGTCAGCGTGCTCGCAGATGGCCTGTGCGGTCTTGAGGGGAGCTACACGCAGAACACGTGCATTCTGCATGGCGAAGGAAGAAGCGTAGTCGCCGTTCTTGAGATCCTTGGGGGTCTCGATGACGGGGGCATTGACCTCGGCCTGGGGCAGAACGCCCTGCTCGGCTGCGGCCTGATAGCCCTTTAAGATGATTTCAGAGGCCTGCTTTGTGGCCAGCTGGATAGCATTCATGGTATGTGATTCCTTTCGGTAATTGTTTTTGGTGTTAGTTGACAGCCTTGACTTCGATGGAAAGGCTGTTGGTGCTCATGTGGGCATGCTGGACTTCGATATCGTAGCAGACATCAATGGTGCCGCCCTTTTCGTCCAACGACCAGTCGACCGCCTTGGTGGCGATGCAGATGGTCAGAGGGCCGTATTCGGTCTCATAGAGAGCCATGTGGCGCTGACCCTTTTCGAAGGTCATCATGGAGGGGAACTTGCCGGAACGGGTGACTGTGACCGAAGAAGGGGAGACCTTGACGGTGGTACGTGTGTCGGCAAAGCCGGTCAGCTCGCTTTCTTCATACAGAAGATAGTAGCTGCCGTTCTTTTCGTAATAACGGCCTTCAGTGGTCAGGGAGATCTCGTCGGTGTCGGGATTGTCTACCTGCTGCAGGCCCTTGATGGAAATGATTGCATCTGTTTTCATTGGTTTATGCCTTTGTATTTCAAGTGATTTTATCTTGTCTCAGATATCTTCGACATTATATCATACATAATGCAAAAATAAAACCCATATAGAAACCGTAAATTGTTGAAAAAGCCCTTTTGATTTTGTGAAAAATGTGCTATGATGTATACATAATGGGTGAGTTTGGGTTTGATATCTCAAACGACAGAAAGTTTTCAAATAACTGGAAGTTTATCCATTGGAAATCTGTGATTTAATTTTTTTAGATAAATCAAAATTTTCTTCAGAAGGAGAGAAATCATGAAGATCAATTTTACAGAGACCGTCCTGCGCGATGGTAACCAGTCTCTGATCGCCACAAGAA
This sequence comes from Clostridia bacterium, assembly GCA_017560175.1. GTDB lineage: Bacteria > Bacillota > Clostridia > Oscillospirales > Butyricicoccaceae > RGIG1902. Next base: position 1,380 of record JAFYOK010000113.1, read on the forward strand.
TGCCGATCAAGGACTTCGAGCCCATCCTGGACACCATTGACCAGGCCGGCTACTACTCCGTCGAGTGCTGGGGCGGCGCTACATTTGACTCCTGCCTCCGTTACCTCAACGAAGATCCCTGGGAGAGACTGCGCACAATCCGCAAGCACCTCAAGAACACAAAGACACAGATGCTGCTCCGCGGCCAGAACCTGCTGGGCTACAAGCACTATCCCGATGACGTTGTCCGCGCCTTCGTCCGCAAGAGCGTTGAGAACGGCATCGACATCATCCGTATCTTCGACGCGCTGAACGACCTGCGCAACATCGAAGTTGCTGTTGACGAGGCCATCAAGGCCGGTGCTCATGTTCAGGGTACACTGTGCTACACAACATCTCCTATTCATAACATCGAAATGTTCGTACAGCTGAGCCGCGACCTGGAGAAGATGGGCGTTCACTCCATCTGCATCAAGGACATGGCCGGCATCATGACTCCCCAGAACGCTTATGACCTGACAAAGGCCATCAAGGCTGCTGTCAAGCTGCCCATCGTCGTTCACACCCACTCCACAACAGGTCTGGGCGCAATGACACTGCTGAAGGCTGTTGAGGCCGGCGCTAACCAGATCGACTGCGCAATCTCCTGCTTCTCCGGCGGTACATCTCAGCCTCCCACGGAGTCCATGCACTACACACTGAAGGAAATGGGCTACGAGACAGGTCTGGACGAGAAGAAGTTGAAGGAAATCAACGACTACTTCAAGCCCATCCAGTCCAAGGCTCTGGAGACCAAGCTCCTCAACCCCATCGTTATGAACACAGAGACCGACGCTCTGGTTTACCAGGTTCCCGGCGGTATGCTGTCCAACCTGGTCGCTCAGCTGACCGCTCAGAAGGCTCTGGACAAGCTGCCCGAAGTTCTGGCAGAAGTTCCCCGCGTTCGTGAAGACCTGGGTTATCCTCCCCTGGTCACACCTTCCTCTCAGATGGTTGGTGTTCAGGCTACCCAGAACATCCTGCTGGGCGAGCGTTATAAGAACGTCTCCAAGGAGATCAAGGCTTACCTGCGCGGCGAGTACGGCCAGGCTCCCGGCAAGGTCAATGAGGATCTGCGTAAGAAGGTCCTGGGCGACGAGCAGCCTGTAACCTGCCGCTTTGCCGACCTGCTGCAGCCCGGTCTGGAAGCTGCAAGAGCTGAAGTTGGCGAGCTGGCTAAGTGCGATGAGGATGTCCTGTCCTACGTTGCATTCCCCCAGATCGCAGAGAAGTTCCTCCAGAACAGAGCCGAGAAGGAAAAGAACACAGTTACATATACCATCGTAAAGGCATAAGGGGAGGATGTAGATAATGAACATCACCATGACTGAAGCGCTGGGTTATTCCGTACTGGGCTTTTCCATCGTATTCCTGATGCTGGTTATCCTGATGGGTATCATCACCATCATGGGTAAGATCATGGCTAAGAAGGAAGCACCTGTCAAGGCTGCTCCCGCACCTGCCGCACCCGCAGCGCCTGCTGCTCCCAAGGAGAAGGCCCCCGGTTCGGCCGGCTCCATCGATCTCCACGGCGTTGATCCCCGCAAGGCTGCTATGATTATGGCTATCGTTGCCGATGAGCTGGGCAAGCCCATCAACGAGCTGCGTTTCATCAGCATCCGCGAGATCGAAGCCTAAAACCAAAGCCAATATAAAACGAGGTAAATAGACATGAAATACAAAGTTACACTCAACGGCACAACCTATGAGGTCGAGGTCGAGCACGGCCAGGCCATGCTGATCGACGAGTACGCTGCAATCGCTCCCGCTGCTGCACCTGCTCCTGTCGCTGCCGCACCTGTTGCTGCCGCTCCCGCTGCAGCTCCTGCTGCTGCTCCCGCTCCCGCCGCTGCCGCTGTTACAGCTTCCGGCGAGGTCGTTGCTTCCCCCATGCCCGGCGTCATCCTGAACGTCAAGGTCACACAGGGCCAGGCCGTTAAGAAGGGCGACGTTCTGATCATTCTGGAAGCCATGAAGATGGAGAACGAGATCTCTGCTCCCAAGGATGGCACAGTCGCTCAGATCGTCACAGCCAAGGGTGCCAACGTCGACACCGGCGCTCCCCTGATCGTCCTGCAGTAAGCCGGGAGGATCTGACATGAACGCAATTATTGACACAATCTCCAGCCTGTGGCTGAACTCCGGCTTTGCCGGCCTGTTCGCGCAGCCCAAGCAGCTGATCATGATCATCGTCGCATTTGTTCTGCTGTATCTGGCGCTGGTCAAGAAGTTCGAGCCCCTGCTGCTGGTCGGTATCGCTTTCGGTACCCTGCTGACCAACCTGCCCGGTGCTAACCTGTACCACCCCGAACTGTGGGACGGTATCATGCACCACACCAAGGGCTACGGTGAAGTTCTGCTGGAAGGCGGCTTCCTTGATATCCTCTACATCGGTGTCAAGGCCGGTATCTACCCCTCGCTGATCTTCATGGGCATCGGTGCCATGACCGACTTCGGTCCCCTGATCGCCAACCCCAAGTCCCTGCTGCTGGGCGCTGCTGCTCAGATGGGCGTTTACGCTGCATTCATGATGTCTGTCGCTCTGGGCTTCACAGGTCCCCAGGCGGCTTCCATCGGTATCATCGGTGGTGCTGACGGTCCTACCGCCATCCTGCTGACTTCCAAGCTGGCTCCTGAGCTGCTGGGTGCCATCGCCATCGCGGCTTACTCCTACATGGCGCTGATCCCCCTGATCCAGCCCCCCATCATGCGCCTGGTCACAACCAAGGAAGAGCGTGAGATCAAGATGGACCAGCTGCGTACTGTCTCCAAGACAGAGCGCATCGTTTTCCCCATCGTTGTTGCTGCTTTCGTTATCCTGCTGCTGCCCGATACAGCTCCCCTGATCGGCTGCCTCATGCTGGGTAACCTCTTCAAGGAGAGTGGCGTTACAGATCGTCTGTCCGACACAGCACAGAACGCTCTGATGAACATCGTCACCATCTTCCTGGGTATCTCCGTTGGTGCTACCACTGTTGCTGAGCGCTTCCTGACATGGTCCACCATCAAGATCGTCGTTCTGGGTCTGACTGCTTTCGCATTCTCCACCCTGGGCGGTCTGCTGCTGGGCAAGCTGATGTGCAAGCTGACCGGTGGTAAGGTCAACCCCCTGATCGGTTCCGCAGGCGTTTCCGCCGTTCCCATGGCTGCCCGTGTTTCCCAGATCGAGGGTCAGAAGGCCAACCCCTCCAACTTCCTGCTCATGCACGCCATGGGCCCCAACGTCGCAGGCGTTATCGGTTCGGCTGTTGCCGCCGGCTTCCTGCTGACCATCTTCCGCTAAGCTGAAGACGGTATAACCTATTTCGGTTCAAAGCCCCATCCGATTTCGGATGGGGCTTTTTTAACTGTCAAAGAACCACTTCGTTGGGTTCTTTTCGACAATAGGCTCCGCACTGCGGTGCGGGTTTCGCCGTTTTTCTGCGGAAAAATCGGCGGGTTAGTGTGTTTTTCCCCGGCGCATGTCCGTGGAAAAACCAATTCAAAATAAAAGTTCATCATAGTGAACTTTTTGGTAAGCTGTAAGCTCTCGATCGGACGGGGCTTTTTCTATTGCGCACGATAGAAAAGCATGATAAAATAAGAATCAGTCTGAAAGAAATGAGGAATCTGTTATGCGTTATACCGTTTCGGCCGTTTACGACCGTTCCGACTTTATCGGCTTTATGCAGGCCTATAACGATCGCAATAAGAAGCTCAAGAGCATGAGCCTGATCACCACCTACGGCACCAAGATGGGCAGCGCCGTCATGCTGTTCGGCGGTGCATATAATCTCTATACCATGTTTTCCACAGGCATGTGGGATATGAAAATGCTTGCATACAGCGCCATTTTGATCGTTGTTGCGCTGGGTCTTTCCATGATCCCCATCGACGAACTGGCCGGCCGTAAGGCATGGAATGACTATCCTCTCCAGGGCATGAAGATCACTTATGATTTCGAAGCCGGCGGATTTATTGAGACACGCCAGGGCAATCCCTATAAGCACAACTACAAGGACATCATTGAGCTCTATGCCGATGAAGACCGTTATTACCTCTATGTCAGGGAAAACTCGGCCTATATTGTCTGTAAGCGCGGCTTTACCGAAGGCAATGCAGAGGAGTTTGCCAAGTATATCGAAAACAAGACCGGCCTCAAGATGAAGTTCAAGGGTGTTAAGGAAGAACCCAAGCCCAAGGAAGAGTACTGGAACGATGAGGATGACGAAGACGAGGATGAGGAGATCTAAGATCCTTTTCAAAAAGTAAACATCCCTTTTATGGGTAAAAAGAATCCCCGATGCTGTAGAGCATCGGGGATTTTTGTATTTGTACGCTTGCTTTATTTGGTGATGCGGAAGACCGAACTTTCTTCGGAAAAACCCTTGAGGTTATAGAGAACCAGCATATCGTCGATCTCCTGTTCTTCCACATAGGCCGAGAGGCTCATGCCGAAGGAACGCAGGTCGATGACGTGGATTTCGGAATAATAGGGGAGGAGGAACTGGACAAAGGTATTGGCATAGGAGTCCTTGACCAGAACCAGCTTGTCGCCGACGTTTCCGGTATAGATCTTGGTCAGTGCCTGGTTGCCGCCGATGTAGGTCGAATACTTGTCCTTGACCGAGAGATAGGAGCGGTCGTAGATGCCATTCTGGATATTGCCGTCCATGTTGTGTTCCATGGAGGGATAGCCGTAGATGAAGGCATCCATGGTGTCCTGCTTGAACCAGATACCGGTCTTGGAGAAGGTGGTGCCCAGGAACTGGTTGGTGAGGGTCTCCTGGGTGAACTGACCGAGGGGCAGGGCAATCTCGCCCATCAGCTGTTCATAGCAGTAGAAAGCACCCAGGCCGGTCCAATGGTGGTCGTTGCGGTAATAGATGTACTGGTTGGTATGAGGTCTCAGCGCTGCCAGACAATCGACGCTCAGCAGGTCTTCCGCTTAGGCCAGCAGTTCGGCTTGGTCGACATTGGGGGAATAGTCGCCGATTTTTTCCTTCAGGACTTCGGCAGCTGTGGGGACCAGCATGACCTTGAAGCTGTTCAGCTTGTCCTCGTAATAGGTCTTGGCCTGGCGGAGATAGTCGAGGTTCTTGGTATACTGCTCCAGGTCGACTTCGGTGAACATCTCGATCTGATAGCCGTCATCGGTGATGTGGACACCGCCGGTGTCGCGGCGGCCCATGGCCAGATCGAGGCGGCTCTTGATAGAAATCCACATGTCACGGAAGGGGAAGCCATCGGTGACATAGCTCTCATACTGAGAGGTGAACTTGCCACTGAAGAGGTTCTTGAAGGAGAACTCGGGCTGGGGGGTCAGATAGCGGTTTTCGTTGTCGGAATAGCCGCGCTTGGGCAGCAGCAGGAAGCAGAGGGAAAGAGTGACCAGCAGCGCCAGAAAGAGAGCCGCTGCGGTGATGGCTTTTTTGCTTTTCATAAAAGAGCCTCCTTAGAATCGGAAATAGAGGAAGGGGTTGTAAGTGCCGGCAACCAGATAGGCTGTGCTGGAAAGGAATCCGATGACCAGCAGAACACCGGCCAGAATAGCAGAGGGAATGTTGTCCTTTGCGGTCAGTCGAGCGTAGAGCATCTTGGGCAGAGGGGTCGAGCCGATGAGACCGCAGATCAGCAGGGGGGCCATGGTGGTCAGATAGTAGAGGGCGTGATCGGTGACGGCAGGAACACCGATGCCGGCCAGGGCCTGCATATAGCCTGTGACCACCGACATATCTTCGATGGCAAAGAATACCCAGCCCAGAAGAACGACGACCAGCGTGTAGATATGGCTCAGTACACGGGACTTATTGAGGTATTTCAGCAGGAAGAGCTTCTCGATCATGAGGAAGACAAAATAGTAAAGACCCCAGAAGAGGAAGTTCCAGCCTGCACCGTGCCAGATACCGGTGGCCAGCCAGACGACCAGCATATTGAATACCTGGCGGCGGGGGCCCTTGCGGTTGCCGCCCAGAGGAATATAAACATATTCGCGGAACCATGTGCCCAGCGACATGTGCCATCTGCGCCAGAATTCGGTGATCGATCGGGAAATATAGGGATAGTTGAAGTTTTCGATAAAGTCAAAGCCCAGCATCTTGCCCAGACCGATGGCCATATCGGAGTAACCGGAGAAGTCAAAGTAGATCTGCAGTGCGTAGCAGATGATGCCCAGCCATGCGCCTATCAGGCTGCGGGGGCCACCCAGCATCAGTTCCCAGATCTGACCGAAGGTATTGGCCAGCAGGACCTTTTTGCTCAGACCGCAGACAAAACGGGAAGCGCCCTGGCCGAACTTGTCCACAGAATGGGTGCGGCCCTTCATCTGCTCGGCAACGTCCAGATAACGGACGATGGGGCCGGCGATCAGCTGGGGGAAGAGGGCGACGTATGTGCCGAAGGCGATGATGTCCTTCTGGACGGGCGCATCGCCGCGGTAGACGTCGATGGTATAGCTCATGGTCTGGAAGGTATAGAAAGAAATACCGATGGGCAGTGCCAGCGCAGGAACGGGGATGGCTGTGCCCAGCAGGCTATTGAGGGAAGATACCACAAAGCCGCTGTATTTGAAGACACCCAGCAGAGAAAGATTGATGATGATGGAAGACAGAAGCCAGTATTTGGCTTTTGTGGTGCCGCGATGCTTATCGACCATCATGCCGTGGGTATAGTCGACGATGGTGGAGAAGATCATCAGGCTGACATAGACAGGCTCACCCCAGCCATAGAAGAGCAGGCTGGCCATAAAGAGCATGAGATTTTTGAGTCTGCGGGGGCTGATATAGTAGATACCCAGTACGATGGGCAGATAGAGGACAAGGAAAAAGGGACTGCTGAAGATCATGGAAGGGAGGTCTCCTTTGGATAAAATCAGGGGCGGCCCCGTCGGGCCGCCCCTGATGGGTGGATAAACTTACTTGAAGAGTTCGTTAAAAGCGTTTACGCCAATTTCCATCTGCTCCTGAGCAAACTTTGCTGCGTCTTCCTCGGAAGCCTCGATGTTTTCATCGACAGCGCCCAGCATCATGAAGACAACATAGTCGCCGTTGCGCAGGACCTGAGAAGCATTGACCTTAGCCAGGTTGGCAGGATACCACATACCGAACTGGATCATGTTGTCACGGGCAGCGACCAGAGCAGCCTCAACAGCTTCGCCCTTGCCTTCGTTGGCCTTGATGACAACGATGCGGTCGGGATGGAAGGAGATCATGGCCATCTGTGCCTTGATTTCGGCAACATCGTCCATGTTCAGGCCGTAGGTCTCGGTGTATTCTTCTTCGACCATGTCGGCATCGGGGATAAAGTTTTCGCCGTAAGCGTCCTTGATGGCATCAAAGATCTCCTGTGCGGAGTAGTCCTTGGCAGGTGCTTCTTCCTTGCCGCCGCAGGCAGCCAGGGAGAAAATGGTCAGCAGAGCCATCAGCAGAGTGAACATTCTTTTCATGTTGGTTTATTTCCTTTCGTTGGTTGGGATAATGTGTTTTGTTTTGCGGTGGCACAGATTAGACGGATGAGAAGAGCAGAATGTTCCGCATATTTTCAAAGAAAAATCAGAAAATATTTCCGC
>JAFYOK010000114.1 GCA_017560175.1 Clostridia bacterium
GTTTAATTTACAAAGTGCTTTTTTCTGACCGTTTATTTCAGTCTTTCGCCCTCTCATCAAGCTCCTCGCTGAGTTACTCTTTCGTGTCTCTCAGTGGCCGCTCTCCTTAGCGCTCAGTTATAATAACACACCCCCACCATAATGTCAACACTTTTTTTCAAGTTTTTTCAGAGTTTTTCAAAAGAGTGCGTATTTATTTATTATACCACCATATATGGTATCTCTTCAACATTTTTCTCACTATATCCTATCTGAAACCTATCTATGAAAACCCCACTTTTTCTTGCTCTTGCAAAAATTCTTTTTTAAAAGTATACTGATTTTGCAAAAAGTTTCTTCTTGTGTCCATTAAAAAACATTCTATATAAAGGAGTATCTTTTATGAACCAGACCCTTGAACTGATCAAGAACCGCAAGTCGGTGCGTATCTATACCGAGCAGCCCATCTCCGCCGAAGATAAGCGCATCATTCTGGATGCAGCGATCCAGGCGCCCTCTGCCGGTAACATGACAATGTTCACTATCCTGGATATCACGGATCCCGAAATGAAGGCCAAACTTGCTGAAAGCTGCGACCATCAGGCTTTTATTGCCAATGCTCCCATGGTGCTGGTTTTCTGCGCCGACGTTAAGCGTTGGATGGATGTTTTTAAGAAGTATGTCGGCGAAGTCCGTAACCCTGCCGAGGGTGATCTGCTGCTGGCTCAGCAGGATACTCTGATCGCTGCACAGAACGCAGCTGTCGCAGCTGAGGCCCTGGGCATCGGTACCTGCTATATCGGCGATATCATCGAAAACTTCGAATACCACCGCGAGCTGCTTAATCTGCCCAATTATGTTGTTCCCACCGGTATGCTCTGCTTTGGTTATCCCACACAGCAGCAGATCGACCGTCCCAAGCCCCCTCGTTTTACCATTGAATCCATCGTCCATGAGAACGGTTACGATCAGGAAAAGAACGATATGGCCGAAATGCTCAAGGAGCGTCACAACTTTACCGAAGAAGCTCTGGCCGATTGGGTTCAGCGTTTCTGCAAGCGTAAGTGGAACAGCGATTTCAGCCGTGAGATGTCCCGTTCTTCTGCCGAGATCATCAAATACTGGACCAAGGATAAGGAATAAATCCTCTTCTTTAAATAGATATACGCAATACAAAATATTCATTCATAAAGGTCGACAGCGCATCTGTCGGCCTTTTATTATTCCATTTACTTATTTCTTTATTAAAACGTTTCACTTTACTTGATGGTTTTATACAAATTTCCCAGTAATATTTCGTTCCACTTCACAATTTTAGTGCATTTTGTCTTTTCCTGTTGACTTTATATGTCCTTTCACCGTATTATAGTGTCAATACTAAAAGATATGTTTGTTGAGTTTTAGCTTTACGGGGAGGACAACGAGAGACCTCAACCAATGTATCTTTTATTTTGAAAAACAGAAAGGAGCAAACCCATGAAAGAATATTTTAAAGACTGGAAGGTCCATCTGCTTTGCGGCGTTATGGTTATTGCAGCTGAGCTGATCGGTAAGCGTGCATTTAACCTCGGTCCCCTCTCCTTCACCCTGTTCCCCATGCTGTATACTATCATCTTCGGTATTCTGCTTGCAGTTTTCAAGCTGATCCCCAAGACAATGATGGTAGAAGCCTCTCCCTACATCACAATCTCGGTTCTGATGCTTGGTGCCCGTTCGGCAGCCACCATCGGCCCCAACCTGAAGCTGATCTTCGAATCGGGCGCTGCTCTGGTTCTGCAGGAACTTGGTAATCTTGGTACCGTCTTCTTCGCTATCCCCGTAGCTGTTCTTATTTTCGGTATGGGTCGTGCCGCTGTCGGCGCCGGTTTCTCTATCTCTCGTGAAGGCTCTCTGATGGTTATCGGTAATATGTACGGTCTGGACTCCGACGAAGGTCTCGGTGTCATGGGCGGTTACATCACAGGTACACTGTTCGGTACTATCATTTGTGGTCTGATGTCCTCCGCGCTGGCCTCCACAGGTTGGTTCCACCCCTACGCACTGGCCATGGCCTGCGGCACAGGTTCTGCATCGATGATGAGTGCAAACGTCGCACCTCTGATGGAAATGTGGCCCAACATGGCAGACGAAATCTACACACTGGCTTATGCGTCCAATACACTGTCTGGTATCGACGGTCTGTATATGAACCTGCTGCTTGCTATTCCTCTCTCCAACCTGCTGTATAAGGTATGCTGGAAGCTGAAGGGCAAGGAACCTCCCCAGAGCAGTAAGCAGACTGAACTCGAGTCGGTCAACGTTGTTGAAATGTAAAATTTACTGCTTTAACTAAAACAAAAGGAGGTCGCTCTCATGGCACAGAATAAATGGTTCACCCGTATAAAAGTTTTGCTTGTTTCGTCGTTCTTCGCTGCATTTGGTAACTGGATTTTCACAACCAAGGCAGGCGCTCCCGTTACACCTCTGGAAATCGTTCCCGCTCTGGCATTCATGATTTGCCTCGTCCTGGTTGCAATGCTTATCCAGGAACTGATCGAAAAGATTCCCAAGTGGCCCAAACTGCCCACAGCTCTGTATCTGGCTCTGTTGGCTACAGTCCTCGGTCTCGACGGCTCTCCCATCCAGGGTTGGCTGGTTGAGAATATCTCCAAGATCCAGCTGATGGCTCTGTGTACTCCTATCCTTGCATATGCCGGTATCGCTATCGGTAAGGATATGGATGCATTCAAGAAGCAGGGTCTCAACATTATCATCGTTTCGATTCTGACTTTCATCGGTACATTCATTGGTTCGGCAGTTATTGCTGACCTCGTACTGAAGGCAACCGGCCAGATCTAAATCTGATTTAAAATTTAAGACCTGCACCAATGGTGCAGGTCTTTTTATGTTCAGAAACAGAAAAATACTTCTATATATTCCCTTTCCAGTGCTCTTCTGAGAGATAATATTTATGTCTATCCCTTGCTTCGCCAAGGCTCTGTGGTCAGGCCTTTTCCCAGTAAGGATACCCCAGCCAATATCCGAGTTCACATTCCCCCTTAGCCAATCGATCTGTTTTCAAGCTGTACATATCTTAGACCATCCTCTCCATCCACAGGTTGTGGATATATTCCTGTGTTTCCAAAAAGAATCCACAAATGCAAAAAGAGAACCATTTTCATGGCTCTCTCTTCGTGTAGGCATCTTTTCCCCACAAAACTTCGTTTTTCGGGGACCCCATATCATTATATAGATTTCCGGCGAATGAATCGCCCGGAAATCGGCACCGAACTATCGGCGATCATAGGCAGATGCCGTATAAACAAAAAAAGAGAACCATTTTCATGGTTCTCTCTTCGTGTAGGCATCTACCTATTTTCCCGGTCCGTCGCCAGACAAGTATCTTCGGCGCCTGCGAGCTTAACTACTGTGTTCGAAATGGGAACAGGTGGACCCTCGCCGCAATCAATACCTACTATTTTATTATGTGATCGACACATTGAAAACTGAAAGAGAAACGTTCATCATCGGCAAGTTGAGGTTGCCCATAATTCTAAGAATTAGGTCAAGTCCTCGGCCTATTAGTATCAGTCGACTCAATACATTACTGCACTTACATCTCTGACCTATCAACCACGTAGTCTTCGTGGGGCCTTACTCCTTTCGGA